>JAYTPS010000323.1:0-3982 GCA_043747155.1 Flavobacterium sp.
TTTATTAGAAACAAATATTGATGAAACTTTTGACCCAAGAATAGCAGAAGTTTGTTTTTTTAGGATAAAGGATTTCATTGATAATGAAATTGGAACTGACCAAATCAAAATTGACCAAATAAATTTTTTAAAGTTACTTTTATTATTTCAAAGAGCAAATGCAAAAAATAAATATGTTAAAACTGCCGAATTGTTTATGCATTTAAACCAAAGTAGAAATGAAAAACTAGCAGAAGAATATTTTAGAAGTAAAGTTGTAGGTAATTTACGAGATAAAGGTATTTTAATTGCATCTAGTAGAGAAGGTTATAAAATACCTACAAGTATCAAAGATTTAGAAAAATTTTTAAATATTGGAAAAAGTATAATTTTTCCAATGTTGCATAGAATTAAAGAAACAAGAAATATAATAAAACTTGCTACGGGAAATGAATTAGATTTACTTGATAAAGAAGAATATAAAGACCTAAAAAAATTAATTGAAATATAAAAAAACGATCGCCCAACACAGGTTTTACGCTATTGCTAGGCTTGGGATTTATTTGGATGCTTGGTCTCTTATTTTTTTTTCATTTCATCACGTTTATTATTTCAAAAGTTTTCGGTATATTTGTTTTCGGCAGTCTTCAAATTACGCAACAGCCGTAAAGCCTGGGAACGTTGTATGCTATGCGTTGCGAGACGCTGAAAAGACTACGATTAAAAAAATATCCGAAAAATATTTTGAATTTAATTAAATTAGACTAAATTTGTCCAAACAAAAATTGTCTAATGAAAACTTTTGGAGAAATTATTAAAGCAAAACGAGAAGAGCAAAACTTATTGCTCCGGGAAGTTTCTGCTTTAACTGAAATAGACCAATCAATAATAAGCAAATTTGAAAAAGGCGAAAGAAAACCTTCAAGAGAACAAGTACTAAAATTTGCTGAAATTTACAATTTACCACAAGACGACCTTATTATTTCTTGGCAAAGCGACAAAGTAGCTTACGATTTATTATTAGAAAATCACGCTTTAGAAATCTTAAAAGTCGCAGAATCAAAAGTAGAATATCTTAAAACTAAAAAGAAATGAAAAAGAATTTATTATCATTATTTTCAGGTTGTGGAGGAATGGATATTGGCTTTGAAGGAGGATTTAAAATACCCAAAGCAACTATAAATACAGACATTCATAAAGATTGGATTGAAAAAGAAGATGAAATATATTATCATTTGAAAGAAAATATATTTGAAACTAAATTCGCCAATGATATTAGTGAATACGCAAAAATTGCGTGGAATGATTATTTTTCAAAAAAACGTAATAAAAATTTAAATGGTACTTACAGAGTTGGAAGCATTGTTGATATTGTAAAAGAATACAGAAACGGAAACAAAAACGTATTTCCAGAAAACGTAGAAATAGTTACAGGTGGTTTTCCTTGCCAAGATTTTAGTGTAGCGGGTAAAAGAAACGGCTTTAATTCTCATAAAGACCATAATGGTAGAATAATTAATTCTGACATTCCAACAGAGGAAACAAGAGGAAAATTATATATGTGGATGAAAGAAGTAATTGAAATTACTTTGCCTAAAATATTTATTGCTGAAAATGTGAAAGGATTAGCCAATTTAGGCGAAGTCAAAGATATTATTCAATCCGATTTTTCAAATGTAAATGGAGAAGAATATTTAGTTTTATCTCCTAAAGTTTTACATTCGGGTCAATTTGGTGTGCCACAATCAAGAGAAAGAATAATATTCATAGGTTTTAAAAAATCAGCTTTATCAAAAAAGGCACTTGAAGAATTATCGAAAAGAGATATTTCTGAAGAATACAACCCTTATCCTACTCCAACACATAGGTTAAATGGAGAATTACATTATTCATCAGTTGAACATTTAATGACAATGTTTACAAAAAGTAAAGATGTTTTATTAGATTTAAAAGAACCCGAAGAAACTTCTGATTTATCTCAAATGCACTACTCAAAAGCTAAATTTATGGGTATTCATTGTCAAGGTCAAAAAGAAGTTGACCTTGATAAATTAGCTCCAACAATTAGAGCTGAACATCACGGAAATATAGAATATAGAAGACTTGCAATTGAAAATGGTGGAAAAAAAATAGATGAACTACAAAAAGGTTTAAAGGAAAGAAGATTGACATTACGTGAATGTGCAAGAATACAAACCTTTCCTGATGATTTTAATTTTGTGATTTCTAAAAATGATAAAAATACAAAATTTGATGTTAGTCCATCAATCGGCTATAAATTAGTTGGAAATGCAGTTCCTCCACTTTTAGCATATCACATAGCTAAAAAGATAGAGACAAATTGGGAATTTTACTTTAATTGATATTATATTTGTCGTTAAACTCAAAAAAGAGATTAAATGGCAAAAAAGATTTATGAAATATTTGACGAAAAAGAAATAATTCAAAAAATAAAAGAGAAACTTCCTTATTTATTTCAATTAGCTGAAATAGACAATTCACGTGACGGAAAATTAGGAATGGAAATTGGTTCAGCAAGAGAAAGAATATTAATTGCATTGCTAATTTATAAATTTGGAGAAGAAAATATAAAAACAGACATTGCTATCACCCAAAGTGAAATTGATGTTATAGTTTTTGATGAACCAATTTCTATAAAAACAGTTACAAACAACAAAGTTATCGGTGTAAAATTAATATGGACAGTAGATGCTCAAAAAGCTCTTGAATTTATTAATAACTATTCTCCTGAATGTGATATTTTATTTGCACACATAAATTGGAACAATCAAGGAGCAATTTATTTACTATCTAAAGAAAGCCAAAAAGAAATTCTTAAAGAATATGGAAAAGAATTTTATTTTAAACTCCCAAAAGCGGTTACAAATCCAAGAGGTGTAGAAATTTCAAATGAGGCTATTAGAAAATTAGTAGAACATAACTCTACAAAAAAGATAGAAATAGATTGGAAAAGAGATGACACTATAAAATACAATAGTTATGACCGTTGGGTTGATGAATGGAATGAAAAATAAAGCACAGCATACAACAGCGGTTTGTCGCAATTGGGGTTTTAGGCATACTTTAAAGTTGGTTTTGTACTTGCAAGTTCGGTCTTAAATCGATACATTTGGCTAACCAAATCCCCAACTGACGCCAAGCCACGAGACGTTAGCTGTAACTTTAGAAAAAAAATGGTAAAAATAACAACAATTCCGAAACTATTTGAACTAATTGAAAAATGTAGAAAAACTAATTTATTTAAATTCAGAGGTCAAAGCGATGAATTGTGGAAATTAGTGCCAACTTGTGGAAGACAAGGTTTCAATAATATAAAAGACGAAATTACATTTACTCAATGGAAAAGAAGAGCGTTTCACTATCTCGATAAAAATAATTATTCTGAATGGGAATTATTAGCGATCGCCCAACATAATGGTTTACCTACAAGGTTACTTGATTGGTCTCAAAATCCATTAGTAGCTCTATTTTTTCTTTGTATTGAAAATATTGACAAAGATGGAGCATTATTTATTATTAGAACAGATGGTAACATAATTAATGAATCCGATTTCACCCCATTCAACATAGATAAAGAAATTAGAATAATACAACCGACAACAACGACAAGCAGAATTGCTAATCAATTAGGATATTTCACGGTTCATAAAAATCCGAAAGAAGAAATGACAAAAGAAAATTATAATGGTTTTCTTGAAAAGTATATAATTAAAGCAGAATTAAAGGAAGAATTAATATTTATGCTAAATCAATTCGGAGTAAATTATTTGAGTATTTATCCTGATTTAGAAGGTTTAAGTAAACATTTGAAATGGTTTGCTTGTAATATTAACTACTTCGAACAAAAAGTAGATATTGAAGATTTCGAACAATTGATATAAAAGCTACAGCTAACAGGTACTATCTTAAAAAACAAATTTTATTAACGTTATTTTTCTAAATTTGTATTAGCAAAGAGGAAGCCTACTGTGATTTTTTACTG
>JAYTPS010000324.1:0-3496 GCA_043747155.1 Flavobacterium sp.
TTTTTCATCATGTCTGATGCATTAACCTTTTCTGGATTTCTAGCTGCTTACGGTTTTTCTAGATTTAAATTTATAGAAACATGGCCTTTAGCCGACGAAGTGTTTACTCACTTTCCGTTTATGCATGGTGTTTCTGCACCAATGTATTATGTGGCTTTAATGACATTTATTCTTATTTTTTCCTCTGTAACTATGGTTCTTGCAGTTGATGCAGGACACCAAATGAAACAAAAGAAAGTTGCTTTCTATATGTTCTTAACAATTATTGGAGGTTTAATCTTCGTTGGTTCGCAAGCATGGGAATGGAAAAATTTTATTAAAGGAGAATATGGTGCAATTGAAACTAAAGGCGGAAGTATTCTTCAATTTGTAAATACAAAAGGAGAAAGAGTAAAGCTTGAAAATTTTGCAGTAACTCTTGAAGAAGCTAGAACTCAACGTAAAAGAAGCAATGCATTATGGTTTGGTGAAGAAGGTTCTTTATCAACCTATTCTGTTGCTGAGGTTCAAGAAGGTTTTAAGGAAAATCCAGATTTATTGGTTAGAACCGAAGTTATTTTTAGCGAACAAACTTCTAAAACTGCAGTAGGAGTTCATCCAACTTTAAATGATTTTAAATTTCATTCAAAGAAAAAAACAGTTTTAACTAGAGCCGAGTCAGATAAAATGATGGCAAATGCTCATCTTGTTGTTGAAGGTGCAAATCTTCAAAGAAACGAATATGGTAGTAAATTGTTTGCCGATTTCTTTTTCTTTATTACAGGTTTTCACGGTTTTCACGTATTTTCTGGAGTAATTATCAATATTATTATTTTTATTAATATCCTTTTAGGAACATACGAAAAAAGAAGATCATATGAAATGGTTGAAAAAGTTGGACTTTATTGGCACTTTGTCGATTTAGTTTGGGTTTTCGTATTTACATTCTTCTACCTAGTTTAATTTTTTAGAAAAGTATTATTATGTCACACGCACACGAATCAAATATATCAAGAATTTGGAAAGTATTTTTTCTTCTTTCTGCAGTAACAATTGTTGAGGTTATTTTGGGTATTGTAAAACCAGAATCGCTACACATGACCAACTTTTTAGGCATGAACTTATTGAACTGGATATTTATTACTTTAACTATTTATAAAGCATATTACATTGTTTGGGCATTTATGCACATGGAAGGCGAAACAACAGCACTAAGAAGAGCAGTAGTTTGGACCGTAATTTTCTTAATTATATATTTAGTTTTTATACTTTTAGTAGAAGCCAACTATATTTATGGAGTATTTAAAAATTCTACCATTAAATGGAATTTTTAACACTATAATAACTAAAATATAAGGTACGTTTTGCGTACCTTTTTTTATTTTTGCAATACAAAATACCTTAAACTAAATGAAAAAGAATTTAGTATTAATTACACTCTTTATTTTTCCTATTGTTGCTTATTTGTTTTTTGCTTCTGGAGTAAATAGTTTTTCAAAATTGCCTGTTATTACCACATCTATTTCTGAACTTGGAGATTGGAAATCATCTACAAATAAAAAAATAAAACTTAAAGGAAACATTTCAATTATAGGTTTTGCAGGAAAAGACGTTTATGGAAAAAGAGGAAATTATTTCAATTTAAGTCAAAAAATATATAACCGATATAAAGAATTTAAAGACTTTCAAGTTGTTATTATTGCTCCAATTGGCACTGAAAAACAAGTTGATTCAGTCATTCCAATGCTAAAACAAGTTTCAGATGTTTCTAAATGGCATTTTGTATTTGCAACACCATTAGAAATAGAATCGCTCCATGAAAGTTTAAAACTCCAAAATAAATTAGAATCAAGTTTAGGGAATTCTAATGTATATATTATTGATAAAGAATTAAATTTGAGAGGAAGAAAAGGTGTTGTAAATAAAAAAGACTCTGAATATCGAGAAGGTTATAACTCCAAAATGGTGTCAGAACTTCATAATGAAATGACAGATGACGTTAGAATTATTCTTGCAGAATACCGATTGGCTTTAAAGAAAAACAACGCTGACAGAAAAAAATACGGTTTATAATTTAATCAAATGAAAAACAAATCCTACATTGGAATTTCTTTTATCATTTTAATTTTCGGAATTTATGTAGTTCCTAAAATCATAAATAAGTTTAAAGGAAATAATCTAGTACAAATTGGTCCAGCACCTAAATTTGAGTTGACCAATCAAAACGCCAAAAAAATTTCCAACAAAGATTATGACGGAAAAGTTTATGTTGTAGAATTTTTTTTCTCAACCTGTCCTTCAATTTGTCCTATTATGAATAGAAATATGATTGGAATTCAAAACGAGTTTTTTGGAAATTCTAATTTTGCAATTGCTTCAATTACAATAAATCCCGAAGTTGATACGCCACAAGTTTTAAAGGCACATGCCAAAACTCTTGGAATAACATCTGCAAACTGGCATTTACTTACTGGTGATAATGCATACATAATGAATTTGTGTAACAAAGGATTTAATATTTATGCCGCAGAAAATTTTAAAGTAAATGGTGGTTTCGAGCATCAAGGATATTTTGCACTAATCGATAAAAAAGGTATGATTAGATGTAGAAAAGATGAACAAGGAAATCCAATTATGTACTATTACGGATTAGAAAAAAGTGGTGTAAATGCCATAAAACAAGATATAAAATTATTATTAGAAGAGTAAGATGAAAAATAAATCATTAGAAAAAAGATTTAACACACCAATTTTTATTGTTTCAATACTGATTCCTTGCGTTGTAGTTTTACTGTTTAGCATCAAACTAAAAGATTTAGGAATTATAGTTGAGCCACTATCATTTTTACCACCAATTTACGCTTCATTAAACGGATTGACCGCTATATTATTAATTGCTGCTGTACTAGCAATAAAAAACGGAAAAAGAAAACTTCACCAACTATTAATGAATAGTGCAATAGCATGTTCAGTTGTTTTTTTACTAATGTATGTTGCTTACCACATGACCGCAGATTCTGTTAAGTTTGGTGATGTAGATTATAATGGAATTGTTGATGCAAACGAATTGGCAACCGTTGGAATAACTAGAATTGTATATTTCTTTATTTTAATTTCACACATTTTACTTTCGGTTATTGTAATACCATTAGTATTGTATACCTATGTTATTGCATTATCTAAAGATTTTGAAAGACATAAAACTTTAGCCAGAATTACTTTTCCTATTTGGTTGTATGTTGCGGTTACCGGAGTAATTGTTTTTTTATTGATTTCACCTTATTATGTTAAATAAAGACAATAGAATAAAGAATAAAGAAAATAGAATGTCATATAGAGGAATTGCTTTTCTCTATATTTTATTTTCTATGTTCTTTTCTCTAAATTTAAATGCTCAATGTGCTATGTGTCGTGCCTCGTTAGAAAGTGAAGGCAATGCAACCAAAGCCGAAGCAGTAAATGACGGAATTGTTTACCTAATGGGAATTCCGTATTTATTGGTTGGTATTGTTGGTTT
>JAYTPS010000325.1:0-5271 GCA_043747155.1 Flavobacterium sp.
GGCGTCAAAAAGAACAATTTTCAGATGGCGTTGGTTACAATTGGATAGACCAATTAATTGAATATTGCTCATCAAAAGTTACTGATGAACAATTAAAAAATGCTGCGTTAGAGTTTCCATACAATTCACCAACAACCAAAGAAGCTTACTTTTACAGAACCATTTTCCATAAATATTATCCACATCTTAGCGCAGCACAAACCGTAAGAAAATGGATACCAAAATGGCAAAAAAATCAAGATCCATCAGGTAGAGCAAACTCGGCACACGTTCAAGCCGACGTTGAAATTTCAAAAGCTGCAATTACAGTATAATTATTTAAATATTAAATAGAAGATTAGTTTGTTTGTTTAAAAAACGTTCATCAGCAATGGTGAGCGTTTTTTTGTTTAATTTCAACAAATTTTAGATTAAAAAAAATCAAAAAAAATATCAACAAATGTTAATAACTTACAATTCAAATCCACTTAAAACACTTTAAAATCATGTTTACTTTTATATATTTGCGTGTTAGACAAAAATCATACTTACGATACAATTTAATATGAGCGACGAGATTAAAAAAAATAGTTATTCAGCCGATAGTATTCAGGCATTAGAAGGAATGGAGCATGTTAGAATGCGTCCATCAATGTATATTGGAGATACTGGAGTTAGAGGTTTACATCATTTAGTTTATGAGGTAGTTGATAACTCAATCGATGAAGCATTGGCTGGTCATTGTGATACAGTTAGTGTTTTTATCAACGAAGATAATTCGGTTTCTGTAGAAGATAATGGTCGAGGTATTCCTGTTGATATGCACAAAAAAGAAGGTGTTTCTGCTCTTGAAGTAGTTATGACCAAAATTGGTGCCGGAGGAAAATTTGACAAAGATTCTTATAAAGTTTCAGGTGGACTTCATGGGGTTGGAGTTTCTTGTGTAAATGCACTTTCAGACCATTTAAAAGCTACTGTTTTTAGAGATGGAAAAGTCTATGAACAAGAATATGAAAAAGGTAAAGCAATGTATCCTGTTAAACAAGTTGGTGAAACAGCTAAAAGAGGAACAATGGTTACTTTTCATCCAGATAAAACAATATTTACTCAAACTATTGAGTTCTCTTATGATACACTTGCAGGTCGTATGCGTGAATTGTCATTTCTTAACAAAGGAATTACAATTACACTTACTGATAAAAGAGATGTAAATGATAAAGGAGAATTTGCTTCCGAAATTTTTCATTCTAAAGAAGGTTTAAAAGAATTTGTTCGTTTTCTTGACAAAGGTCGTGAAGCAATAATTTCTCATGTAATTAGCATGGAACATGAAAAAGGTGAAGTTCCTGTTGAGGTTGCACTGATTTATAATACCAGTTACTCAGAAAATATTTTTTCTTACGTAAACAATATTAATACTCATGAAGGAGGAACACATTTACAAGGTTTCCGTATGGGATTAACACGTACTCTAAAGAAATATGCTGATGCTTCGGGATTATTAGATAAATTAAAATTTGAAATTACTGGTGATGATTTCCGTGAAGGATTAACAGCAATTATTTCAGTAAAAGTTCAAGAACCACAATTTGAAGGTCAAACCAAAACCAAATTAGGAAACAGAGAAGTAGTTTCGCCAGTATCACAGGCAGTTTCTGAAATGCTAGAAAACTATCTTGAAGAAAACCCTAACGATGCCAAAATTATTGTTCAAAAAGTAATTCTTGCTGCTCAAGCTCGTCATGCTGCCAAAAAAGCTCGTGAAATGGTTCAGCGCAAAACTGTTCTTGGTGGTGGTGGTTTACCAGGAAAATTATCAGATTGTTCAGAGCAAGATCCAGCAAAATGCGAAGTGTATCTTGTCGAAGGAGATTCGGCTGGAGGAACTGCAAAACAAGGTCGCGATAGAAATTTTCAAGCTATTTTACCATTAAGAGGGAAGATTTTAAATGTTGAAAAAGCAATGCACCACAAGGTTTTTGAGAACGAAGAAATTAGAAATATATTCACAGCACTTGGTGTAACTATTGGAACCGAAGAAGATTCTAAAGCTTTAAATCTTGAAAAATTGCGCTACCATAAAGTAATTATTATGTGTGATGCCGATGTCGATGGAAGCCATATTTCAACCTTGATTTTAACATTTTTCTTTAGATTTATGCGAGAATTAATAGAAGGTGGACATATTTATATTGCAGCACCACCATTATATTTAGTTAAAAAAGGAAACAAAAAAGAGTATGCTTGGAACGATAATCAACGTGATATTGCCAACGAAAAAATGGGCGGTAGCGCAGGTATTCAACGATACAAAGGTCTTGGAGAAATGAATGCAGAGCAATTGTGGGAAACTACAATGGATCCATCTTTTAGAACTTTACGCCAAGTAACCATTGATAGTTTAGCCGAAGCTGATAGAGTTTTTTCAATGTTAATGGGAGATGAGGTTCCGCCAAGAAGAGAGTTTATTGAGAAAAATGCGGTTTATGCAAAAATTGATGCATAAGAAATGAAAAAGCTTATTTTACTTTTTTTATTAGTAACAAATTTTTCGTTTTCTCAATCAGAACAATTAATTCAAGATTTAGGATATTTTATCAATGATGCATTGTTTTTTTCTGATAAATATATAACACCTGCAACAGATGCTGCTGTGTATCAATCATCATCGGCATGGGTAAATTCTGCCAAGAAAAGAAAAATTTGGGATGTAACTATTGGAATAAATTCGAATATATTTATTGTTCCAAATCGCGATAGAGAATTTCAAATAAACAATAGCGATTTCTCTTTATTAACAATAGATGGTGCAACAACTGCAACAATTCCTACCGCTTTAGGAAATGAATATCAAGTTGATTTAATTGGCGATTTAGATGGTCAACCAATTCGAATAGAAACTCCAAAAGGAATCAATCAAAGTATTGTAGTTTATCCGCATTTATTTGGTTCATTTTCAATAGGGTACGGAACAGAAATTTTACTAAAATATTCTCCCAAAATTAAATTAAAAAGAAGCGAATTTCAGGTTTATGGAATTGGATTAAAACACAATATTAGTCAATATTTTAAATTTTTTGAAGCTAAAAAGATTAATTTGGCAACCGCAGTTTCCTATTCTAAAGAAGATGTAAGTTTTGATTTTTTAGATGTTCAAACCGATTATGGAAATTTAGGAATAAATAGAATTAGTGGTTTGGTAGATACTTATCAACTTCAATTTAATGCTTCGAAAGAATTTAAAAAATTTGAATTTTTAACTGGATTGATTGCTAATGTAAGCGATTTTAAATATGAACTTACTGGACCAAAAGGAGCAATTGAGGCAACCATACCGTTGCAATATATTTTAAATCAAAGATTGAAAGAAATTTATAAAACCAAAACTAATTTTATAGCAGAAGTTTCCTGTAGATATCAAATTAGCAAAATTTATGTTCAATCTACAATTGCTTTTGGTAAATTTGTAAATTCAAATCTATCAGTTCAATATGATTTTTAAATTTTTAAAATAAAAAAACACAATAAGATGAAAGTTACAATAGTAGGAGCAGGAAACGTTGGTGCAACATGTGCAGATGCAATTGCTTATAGAAGAATTGCAAGTGAAATAGTATTATTAGACATCAGAGAAGGTTTTGCCGAAGGTAAAGCGTTGGATATTATGCAAACCCAAACAACACTTGGTTTTAATACCAAAGTATCAGGTAGCACTAACGATTATACTAAAACTGCAAATAGTGATGTAGTAGTTATTACATCGGGAATTCCTAGAAAACCTGGAATGACACGTGAAGAATTAATTGGTATTAATGCCGGAATTGTAAAAACAGTTGCGGTAAGTTTGTTGCAACATTCTCCAAATGCAATTGTAGTTGTAGTTTCAAATCCAATGGATACCATGACTTATTTAACATTAAAAGCTACAGGACTTCCTAAAAATAGAGTTATTGGAATGGGAGGAACATTAGACAGTTCTCGTTTTAAAACCTACTTGTCACAAGCTTTAGACAAGCCAGCCAATGATATTTCTGGAATGGTAATTGGTGGTCATGGCGATACTACGATGATTCCTTTAACACGATTAGCATCTTATAATGGTGTACCAGTTTCTGAATTTTTATCTCAAGAAAAATTAGATAAAGTTGCATCAGATACAATGGTTGGTGGAGCAACACTAACAGCTTTATTAGGAACTTCTGCTTGGTATGCTCCAGGTGCATCGGTTGCCTATTTAGTTGATAGTATTTTAAACAATCAAAAGAAAATGATACCTTGTTCGGTAATGCTTGATGGTGAATATGGCCAAAGCGATATTTGCATTGGAGTTCCATGCATTATTGGTAAAAATGGAATTGAAAAAATTGTAGACCTACAATTAAACGAATATGAAAAAGAAAAATTTTCAAAAAGTGCTGATGCGGTTAGAGCAATGAATGGCGATTTAAAATCGGTTTTGTAAAGCAGCAATTATTTTATATAAATTTATGCCAGCAAGAAATTGTTGGCATTTTTTTAATACGGAATTTTGATTTTTAATTTTTAAATTATATTTCTGAATATAAACTAAACTTAAACTTTTCTGTATTCAAGAATGTTCAAGACTAAAACCCCAATTTTTGCAAACCGCTACTAACTGTTGTTTTTTATTCAGTAACGAATTTAGTAATTTTTCTCCAAGCAAACTCAATTGGTCCTTGTTTTGTTCTTTTTAACCAATAATCACTAATTATTTTTTGAAAAGTAAATAAAGATATCCCAATTATATAGGTCTGTATCGCACTAATTTTGCCAAAAAGTTGAAATAATGGAATACAATGAAAAATTATAAATAAATAAAAAACGGATTGTATAATATAATTTGTTAATGCCATTTTTCCAACAGAATTAAAAATAAATAATACTTGTCTTATTTTCTGTTTTTGATATAAATAAATGAAAAGTGAAATATAAGCCAAACTTTGTAAAATCATTCCAACAATAATAAAAAAAGGCAACCAAATCATTTTTGAATTTAAATTAATTTCGTTATTAGAAATTTTATGATAGAAATAGCTCGCAAAAAATCCAAGAGTAAATCCAAAAACCATAAAATATTTTTTAATTTTGCTAGATAACATTGTGTTTTCAAAAAAATTTAATTTGCCCAAAACCAAACCTATTAGCATATTACCAAAAGTAAAAACTAAAGCTAAAGGCATATTTTTGATAAAATTTACCCAATCATCAGTTTTGAAATTTATATACAAATATTTTAAATATGAATTTGTTATTTCTTTATTTTCTAATAAA
>JAYTPS010000326.1:0-8442 GCA_043747155.1 Flavobacterium sp.
GGTTTGAAAATTCTAGTAAAAATTAGTTCAGATAAAGCCAATCACAAAGATGCTTTTCTATTAGTTCAAGCTCATTATGAAAATGTTTTAAAACTGGAAATTGACAAATCAGGCAAAGATGTAACTCGATTATGCTTTTATTCATTTGATGAAAATTTATATCTAAATGAAAATGCTAAAACATTTGAAACATTAAAAAAAGTAGAAATGCCATTTCCAGAAGTTTGTCACACTGAGCTTGTCGAAGTGCAAGAACCAGTCCAAGATTACGAAGCAATCTACAACCATTGCATAAAATTTACCGAAAAAAAAGTGCAATATGCGAATGGTAGTCGCAACGTTTTTGTGCATCAACTAGCCTGTAATATGAACCGAAAAGCAGTACCGATGGATGTTGCCTTGAATTTCATTCAAACCGATTTCAATTTTGACGACAAAGAAGTTTCCCAAGCAGTAACAAGTGCCTACGGTAATATTTTAGAATTTGGTAAAACCGAAAAAGCAACAATTCCAAATGAGAAACAAAAAAAACAAAATAGCAAGAATAATGACGATGAAGATGACGACGATGATGAGAAACCGAGAGTTACTCAAATTGACAAACTCGAAAACTTTTTATCAGGAAAATATGTTTTTCGCCATAACATAGTATCTGGCAAATTAGAGTTTCAATATTTTGGTGGCAAAAAATGGAACGTAATGAATGACTTTATCGAAAATTCAATGTTGCGAGAATGTCTAAAAGCGAGAATAAAAACAAACCTTTCATCATTAAGAAATTTGCTTTATTCTGATTTCTGTCAGCTCTTTAATCCATTTGAAGATTACTTTAAAAACTTGCCTAAATACGATGAAAAAACAGATTATATTTTTCAATTAGCCAACACAATAACCACAACAAAACAGGAACTTTGGCAGCAATGTTTTAAAAAATGGTTGGTCGCAATGGTTGGGTGTGTGTTAGATGATAAAGTAATAAATCATACTGTAATTGTGTTTAGTGGTAAACAAGGATTAGGAAAAACAACTTGGGTTGAAAAGCTAGTTCCTAAACAATTGAAAGAATATTTATTTTCTGGAACCATAAACCCAAACAATAAAGATACTTTGGTACAACTAGCTGAATGTATGTTAATTAACTTGGACGAATTAGAAAACTTAAACCGTTCCGAAATAGGATCACTAAAAGAAATCATCACAAAAACACAAATCAGAATGAGAAAAGCATACGGACACAATAATGAAACAATGCCCAGAAGGGCATCGTTTGCAGGAAGTGTCAATACTGCTCAATTTTTGAACGATAGTACAGGAAGTAGAAGATTTCTTTGTTTTGAGTTGGAAGGCATAAAATACCAACACGATGTAGATATTAATTTAGCTTTTTCTCAAGCTTTGTTTCTTTTTAAAAGTGGTTTTAGGTTTTGGTTTGACCAAGAAGAAATAAAATCAATTACCGAAAATAACGAACAATACCAGCTACACAGCCCAGAAGAAGAGTTGCTTTTAACGTGGTTTTCACCTTGTGAAAAGGAAAATGCTAATGTATTTCTAAATGCTTCGCAAATAGCAGCTAAACTGGCTGAAAAAGCTAAAATTAACATTACTGATGGTACAATAAACAAGCTAGGCAAAGCATTAAAAAAACACAACTTCGTCAGACTAAAAAAGAATGGAATAGCAGTTTACGCTTTAATAGAAAATACTTGGGAAGAAGTTGATAACAGAAACAAAGTCGTTGAAGAATAAACAGCAAAAAAACATCAATATTAAAGTGGAAAACTAGCGTTTCCACTTTTTTTATTTTGCCTACTTTCAATTTCTTCAATTTACTTCATTTTCACAGGGCAGGCAGGGTAACCAAAAAACGCAACAAACATTTATTGTTTTTTTTCTTTCCAAACAATCGGGTAACATAAGACCATTTCAAAGTAAATTAATAAAGTAATCGTTCCACTTTGCACCCAAACAGCCATATAAATCCGTTTTTTATTTTCTAAAAAAATAAAATATCTTTTACTCTAAATTTGGTTACCCTCCTTGCCCTAATTTTTTTTGCACTATTTTTCTGTTTTTTTCATCCGTTTACGGTTTTCCTCATTTTTCTTTCCATTGCTTTTTTGTATGTTTACATCTTCTTGTTAAAATGTGACTATTTGACACTTAATGACAAACAATAAACCAATACAAAACATTTAATTAAATGGAAACTATCTTATTAATCATCATTTGCATATTGTTGCTCATAGCAATTATTTTGATTTTTGTTTTCAGAAGCAAAGAAAACAGCGAATTGCCTGATTTACAAAACAAAGTGGTTGAACTTCAAACTAGTCTTACAAAAATCGAAACCAACCTAAAAGAAGACTTCCGTACCAACCGTGAAGAAAATGCTGCCATAGCCAAGGATAATAGAACAGAACTCAACGATACACTAAAGGACTTCAAAAAGGAATTATCCGAAACACTTAAAAACATTACGGAGCAAAGCCAAAATGCCCTTAAAGAAATCAATACAACATTAGCAGATAAAATTGAATTGTTGACCACTAAACTGGAGGAGAACAATAAAACCAATCGCGACACATTAACTTCAAACCTAAAAGACTTCACTTTAGAACAACGCACTAAGTTTGATGAACTGAAGAAAGAACAAACCGATTTAACTACAAAAACAGTAGAGCAACTTGAGAAAATTTCAGCTAAAGTCGAAGAAAAACTAAATGGGTTAAGCGAACAAGCCAAAGGAGATGCAACACTAATGCGGGAAGCATTGGTAAACGCCTTCAAAGGTTTTGGTGATACATTTGATAAAAACATTGTTTCCTTCAATGATTTACAAAAATCAAAATTTGAAGAATTGGAGAAAAGACAAAATGAACTTATTGTTAATACAGAAAAAAAACTGGAAAGCATACGAGTTACGGTAGAAGAAAAATTAGAAAAAACATTAAGTGAACGACTTGGACAAAGTTTTGAAACCGTTGGTAAGCAATTGATTGAAGTCCAAAAAGGATTGGGCGAAATGCAAACCATTGCAGCTGATGTTGGTGGATTGAAAAAAGTATTGAGCAATGTAAAATTGCGTGGTGGCGTTGGCGAAGTTCAGTTAGCAATGCTACTGGAACAAATCTTGGCGCCCAATCAGTACGAAGCCAATGTTAAAACTAAAAAAGGCAGTAGCGATAGTGTCGAGTTTGCAATTAAACTTCCAGGCAAAAGCGAAGACGAAAACAGCATAGTATATTTACCTATTGATGCTAAATTCCCAAAAGATACCTACGAGCATTTAATTAATGCTTATGAAAATGCCATTCCAGAAGAGATTGAGGCTGCAACTAAAAATTTAGAAACTACTATTCGTAAAATGGCAAAAGACATTAGCGACAAATACATTGACCCACCTAATACAACTGACTTTGCCATTATGTTCCTTCCTTTCGAAAGTATCTATGCCGAAGTAATAAGGCGTAGTGCCTTGGTAGATCAGTTGCGAGACCAATACAAAATCACCGTGGCTGGACCAACAACTCTGATGGCGATTTTGAATAGTTTGCAAATGGGCTTTAGAACGCTGTCCTTACAAAAAAGAAGCAGCGAAGTATGGAATGTATTAAGTGCTGTTAAAAAAGAATTTGGAAATTTTGGTGGTTTATTAGAAAAAGCACAGAAAAATATCCAAACTGGATTAGGTCAATTAGACCAAGTGGCTGGAACAAGAACTAGAGCAATACAACGACAATTACAAAATGTTGAAACAATTCCAACATTAGAAGCTTCAGAAATTTTACCTGAAACACTTATTGATACAATAGAAGATATAATTGAAAATTAACAATGAACAAACAAGACCTAATATCTAAAATAAAACAACTCGACGGTATCTCTCAAGACGAACGCGCCTATTTAATTAATTTGGTAAACACCAAGAAAAAATATGGCCTAGTTTGGGAAGACAAACCCGAAGATTTTGAAGAACAATTACGAGATAATTTACCAGTTTTAAAGGAAGTAAAAGAAAAAGCAATTATTAATGGCGAGAACAATCCTAATCATATATTAATTGAAGGCGACAACTTGCACGCTCTTACTGCTCTAACTTTTACGCACGAAGGTAAAATTGATGTTATTTATATTGATCCTCCATATAACACTGGAGCTAAAGAAGATTTTATCTACAATGACCATTATGTTGACAAAGAAGATGCATTTAGACATAGCAAATGGTTATCATTTATGCATAGAAGGCTTAGAATTGCAAAATCACTTTTAAAAGAAGATGGTGTGATTTTTTGTTCAATTGGTGATGATGAGATTAGTCAATTAACATTGTTATTTAATGAAATATTTACTGAAAAAAATAAATTAGGTGTTATTACTAGATTAGCTAAACCAGCTGATGATCAAGGCAATTATTTTTCATCAAGTAAAGATTATGTAATAGCTTATACAAAAAGCATTAATTTACTTGCTAATTTTAAAGATAGTGTTAACGAAACTCTTTTTAAGAAAGTTGAAACAGTTGGTCCAAAAACTGGAGAAAAATATCGTGATGATGTGGCATTTTATCAAGCAGCATTGGGCGTTCGTCCAAATTTACGATATTATGTTAAATGCCCTGATGGTTCATTGGTTATACCTCCAGGCAATACTTTTCCTGTTGAAAAAAGCGATGGTTCACAATCAATTCCGCAATCAGATGAAGATAAATGTTGGAGATGGTCATTAGAAAAATATCTCATTGATAAACATTTGTTAGTTTATAAAAAATCAAACAAAACACCATTAGTTGATGAATTTGGTAATCAAGCAAAATGGAATATTTACACAAAAAGTTACCTAAATGATCGTTCAGAAAAAGGAGCCTCTCCAAGAGATTTTATAGACCAATTTATAAACCGTAAAGGAGCGGATTTAATAAAACAATATGATATAAAGTTTAGTTACTCAAAACCTTTCGAATTAATTCAACATTTAGTAAAAATCACTAATAAGAGTAATGACATTACTGTTTTAGATTTCTTTGCTGGTTCAGGAACTGCATTACATTCTGTAATGAGTTTAAATGAATTAGATAAGGGAACTAGAACTTGTATCTTATCAACTAACAATGAAAATAATATTTGTGAAGAGGTAACTTATCCACGATGTGAAAGAACAATAAATCCATACACAAATAAAAAAGGAAAGGAAATGCCAAGTTTTCCAAATAACAATCTACGTTATTACAAAAGTGAATTTGTAAGTCGTGAAACTTCACTAAATAATAAAAGGGAACTTACATTATTAGCTACCGAACTTCTGTGCATTAAAGAAAACTGTTATGCTGAAAAGAAAATTGATATTAAAAAAGTTAAATATTTTGAAAATAATCAGGTGACATTACTTATTCTGTTTGATGATATTGCAATTACTGAAACTATTGACTTTATAAAAAACTATACAAGTAAGAATAAAATCAAAATTTATATTTTCTCGATTGGAAGTGATCCTTATACAGAAGATTTTACAGAGGTTCTTAATAAAGTTGAGCTTTGTGCATTGCCTGATGCCATATACAAAGCGTATCAAAATGTTTTGCCTAAAAGAAAAAGACCAGAAACAATAATTGATTTGGAAACAGTAAATCCAATCAATGAAAACGGTGAACAGTTATCAATTTTATAAGAAGTACCATAATGAAGTTATTACAATTAGAATATAGAGACGAAGCAATAAAACAATTAAAGAAATACTTTTTTGAGTTATTGAATAAAGATTATCACCGTCATATCATAGCATTTCAAGCTCCAACTGGTTCTGGAAAAACAGTAACGATGGCTTGTTTATTAAAAGAAATAGTAAACGAACTGCCTACCCATTTTGAATTACCAAACAGGAACGTAACTTATATTTGGATAGCACCAAATGCACTGCATTTGCAGAGTTATGCCAGTTTATCTCACTTTTACAGTGAAACTCGTGATATTAAGACAATAAGTATTGATGATATTACTGATGATTGTTTAAAGCCAAATGAAATGTTATTTCTCAATTGGCAAACCATCAACAGAGACGATACTATTTTTATGAGAGAAGGCGAAGATGGTAAAAGCTTTTACAACATCATTAACCAAACCATTCTTAATGATACTGAAATAGTGGTTATTATTGATGAAGAACATTTGATGGCTGGAGGTAAAACTGCTGAAAAGGCCGAAAAAGTATTACGAAATATAAAACCAAAAATTGAATTAAGAATATCAGCTACACTTACCAATAATAGTATGCGTTCGCCATATAGGGTAATGATTTCAAGAGACGAAGTGGTAAAAGCTCAAATGATTAAAAAAGGGGTGCATTTAAACCCGTTGGTTAGAGCCGAAGAACAAGCAGGTCGTGATGCGGATGTAGTATTATTAACAAAATCATTAGAAAAACGCGTTGAATTAGATAAAATATACCAATCAATTGGCACCAATATAAGACCACTATTATTGATACAATTACCTTCAGATACTGCAAAAGTATCTACTGAAGATATTCGTATACGTGATACTGTGGTAGATTATCTTTCTACAGTAGGAATTACAGAACAAAACGGAAAATTAGCAGTATGGTTAAGTGGCGAAAAAACAAACCTTGAAGATATTTCAAAACCTGACAATATGGTGGAAGTGTTGTTATTCAAACAAGCCATTGCATTAGGTTGGGATTGCCCTAGAGCTTCTGTTTTATTAATCTATCGTGAAATGAAAAGTGAAACATTCACTATTCAAACAATGGGTAGAATTTTGCGTATGCCAGAGCAAAAACATTACAATGAAGAAGCCTTAAATTACGGCTACATTTATACCAATTTAAATAAAAATCTAATTACAATACTTCCAGAAGAAGCAGATTATATAACAGAAAATAAGGCAACAAGAAACGATGAAATCTATTCGGCTGTTGAATTAAAATCATATTACATTCAGAAAGAAATATCAAGAAACCGTATTGGTTTGCACTTTCGGGAAGCACTATTTAAAGCTGCGGAACAACTCTTTAATGTAAGTAGTGTTGCTACAGACGAAACATCAAAGTACTTCAAGAATAAAGATGCGATGGTTCAATCAGGTATAACAATGGATGTTGATAATATCGAAATTGGTATTCCTACTGATGTGAATTTAGATGTTACAAGTGTTGGCGCAACTAGAGCTGACCACGTAGAAAAATTTGCTAAAACACCTTATCAATTGGAGCAATTATTCAACAGGGTTTGTTTGGCTAGTTGTGGCGATTATCAAAAAGATGCAAGTTGGGAGCGTATTAAATATCATACACAATTATTTTTTGAAGAATATTTAGGCTTGTATGGTGTTGTAGTGTATAAAATAGTATTGTATAATGACGATAGATTTGCTGACTTATTCAATTTAGCACGTGAAATATATGCTAAACTAATGGAAGCAAAAGCTTCAAAAAATACAGCTTCTTTAAAGGAATATGAAAAACCTTGGGATGTTCCAGAATTCAAAATTTTTAATGACAAATATGTTGAATACGAGGCAAATGCACACGCATTAGACCCATTGTTTGCTAGAAATAGAGGAAATAGTTTGTTGTTTGATAGTGCCAATGAACATCAGTTTATAAATGTCTTAATTGAAAACGAACAACATATTCAATGGTGGTACAAAAACGGAAGCAGTAATAAAGAAGATTTTGCCATTCCTTACAAAAAGAAAGATGGTACTCAATCGCTTTTTTATGTTGATATTGTTATAAAATTCAAAAACGGATTACTCGGTTTATTCGATCCAAAAACAATTGAAAGTGATCCTGAAAATGTTGCCAAACATAATGCTCTTGTAACTTACATTGAGGAATTAAACAAACAAGGTAAAAAGGCAGTTGGAAGTATTATTATCAATCAAAAAGGCAGTTGGAGATATTGTAATATAAGAATTGAAAATGATAAGGATTTAAGTCATTGGGAATATTTTAATCCTACTGTTTTGAACAAATAAATTAAAAATTGTTATCGATTATGAACACTGGCGAAATACTTATTTATCAAAACCAAGAGGGTAATATCAAAATTGATGTTCGCTTAGAAGAAGAAACAGTTTGGTTAACCCAGGATCAAATGGCAGAACTTTTTGGTAAAGCAAAGTCAACCATCAATGAGCATATCAAAAATATTTTTGAAGCAGGAGAGCTTAACGAAGCAACATCTTTACACAAATTCGGAATTTCCGAATTTCAGCAAAAAGCACCTAATTATTACAATCTTGATGTTGTCATTTCTGTAGGCTATAGAGTAAAGTCAATACAAGGAACACAGTTTAGAATATGGGCTACACAACGACTAAAAGAGTATATTGTTAAAGGATTTGCATTGAATGATGAGCGTTTCAAATCGGGTAATTCAATGAATTATTTTAACGAGTTGCAAAGTCGCATTCGTGAAATTCG
>JAYTPS010000327.1:0-3749 GCA_043747155.1 Flavobacterium sp.
CTATAAAAATGTAAAAGCATAAATATAATTTTATTATTTAGTTTGTATTATTTCATCTTACCGATTAACTGAGAATATGGTATTTAATCGACTTTAATCTGAGAGAATTTTATTATTGCATAACTTTATAAAAAAACATGAAAAAAATTAGTATTAACTTTATTTATTTGTTTGCCATTTCGGGTTTTGGGCAATCTAATATTGTTGCTTCTGGCGGTGTTGCTTCTGGCAATGATGGTTCAACTTTAAGTTATTCGTTAGGTCAAATTGATTATATTTCAATTGAAAGCGTTCAAGGAACTTTGTCTTTAGGAAACCAACAAGCTTTTGAAATATTTATTTTAGAAGTTTTAGAAAACTATCCAAAAATCAATTTTAGTTTGTATCCAAACCCAACTACAAGTTCGATTCAATTATCATTGGATACAAGTGATTTTGAAAATTTCAACTACACATTATTTGATGTAAATGGAAAATTAGTGTTAAATGACAAAATTAAAAATTCAATAACCACAATTTCTTTAGAAAATCTTTCGGCATCAATTTATTTTCTATCAGTTTATAATTTACAATCTAAACTAGTTAAATCATTTAAAATCATTAAAAATTAATAGTATGAAAAATATTTTTACATTTATCTTATTCTGTTTTTTTACTAATTTATTGCTTGCTCAAGCACCAAATAAAATGAGTTTTCAATCTGTTATTAGAAATGGCTCGGGAACTTTAATCGCCAATTCTAATGTTGGAATTAAAATTAGTATTTTGCAAACTACTGCAACAGGAACAGTTGTTTATTCTGAAACGCATACGGTTTTAACTAATACAAACGGACTTGCAACTTTAGAAATAGGAACTGGTGCTATTCTTGTTGGAACTTTTTCAGCAATAAACTGGGCAATCGGACCTTATTTTCTTAAAGTAGAAAGCGATCCAACTGGTGGAACTAGTTATACAATTGCTGGAACATCTGAGTTGTTAAGTGTTCCTTACGCTTTGTATGCTGCAACTTCTGGAAGTTCAACCTCTTGGAATTTATTAGGAAACGGAAACACTGACGATTTAACCAATTTTATTGGCACGACTAATAATAAAGATATTATCTTAAAAAGAAATAATATAAGAGCAGGAAGAGTAGGAATTGATAATACCTCTTTTGGAAATAATTCGTTAAACCAAACCACGACAGGAATAAGAAACACCTCTTTTGGCGCAAATACACTTCCGTCTAATACTACAGGAACATTAAATGTTGCAGTTGGCGAAAGCACTATGTTTTTAAACACAACTGGTGCTGAAAATAGCGCATTTGGTATTGGTGCTTTATATTCTAATATTGGCGGAAGCTTTAATACAGGATTGGGCAGAAATGCTTTAACATCAAACTCTTCTGGAGCATCTAATACCAGTGTTGGGTATGCAACTTTAAGAAATAACACTTCAGGAAATTTTAATACTGGAGTTGGTAGAGATGCTTTGCGATTAAACACAATTGGTATTGAAAATGCTGCTGTTGGAGTAAATAGTTTGTATGACAACACTACCGGAGAAAAAAATTCTGGAATGGGAGTTCAATCTTTACGAAGAAATATTTCGGGTAATAATAATGCAGCTTTGGGTTATCAGGCATTGTTTGAAAATACTACTGGAAGTAACAATACCGCAATTGGAAATACTGCTTTTTCTACAGGTTTGGCTTATTCAAATTCAACAGCAATTGGAGCAGCAACAGTTATAACAGCAAGCAATCAAGCTCGTGTTGGCGATTTAAATGTAAATTCTATTGGAGGTCAAGTAAGTTGGACAACATTGAGTGATGGAAGATTTAAAGTAAATATTACTGAAAATGTGCCAGGATTAAATTTTATTACAAAATTAAAACCTGTAACCTATAATGTAAATAAAGATTTAGTAAATCGTTTTTATAATTCCAAATTATCTAATAATTCAAATGAAGGATTAAGCGAAATTACAACTGGTTTTATTGCTCAAGATGTCGAGAAAAGTGCCAATGAAATTGGTTTTCAGTTTAGTGGAATTGATAAGCCAAAAAACCAAAACGATCATTACGGAATTAGATATTCAGATTTCATTCCGCCAGTTGTAAAAGCTATTCAAGAGCAACAAAATCAAATTGAACAACTTAAAGAAGAAAATTTATTTTTAAAACAAAGGTTAGAAACATTAGAAGCTGCAATTCTTAAAAAGAAATAATTTTTTTTAACATCTAATAATCTCGTTTAATTTATCTAAACGAGATTTTTTTGTTTATTTGCTCATGATAATTTAAATATGGATAAAAATAAAAAACAAGCAGCAATTGGTTTCATATTTATAACCATGTTAATTGATATAACAGGTTGGGGAATAATAATTCCGGTAATACCAAAACTGATAAAAGAATTAATAAATGGTGACATTAGTGAAGCTGCAAAAATTGGTGGTTGGTTAACATTTGCGTATGCCATTACTCAAGTACTGTTTGCACCATTAATTGGAAATTTAAGTGATAAATATGGACGCAGACCAATAATATTAATTTCGCTATTTGCGTTTTCAATGGATTATTTGTTGTTGGCATTTGCACCAACAATTACTTGGATATTTATTGGAAGAATTATTGCAGGAATATCAGGAGCAAGTATTACAACAGCATCGGCTTATATTGCCGATGTAAGCACACCTGAAAACAGAGCTAAAAACTTTGGAATGATTGGCGCAGCATTTGGACTTGGTTTTATTATTGGACCAGTAATTGGAGGATTATTAGGTCAATATGGTTCGAGAGTGCCATTTTATGCAGCAGCAATTTTGTGTTTAGTTAATTTTATTTATGGTTATTTTATTCTTCCTGAATCGCTATCATTAAAAAACAGAAGAGAATTTGATATAAAAAGAGCCAATCCTATAGTTGCTTTTTCAAATTTAAAGAAATATCCAAAACTTATTGGGTTGGTAGTTTCAGTATTTTTACTTTATACTGCTTCTCATGCAGTTCAAGGAAACTGGAGCTATTTTACCATGTATAAATTTAATTGGGATGAAAAAATGGTTGGAATTTCTCTTGGAGTTATCGGACTTTTGGTAGGTATTGTTCAAGGTGGATTGATAAGATGGATAAACCCAATTTTAGGAAATAAAAAAAGCATTTATATTGGCACAGCATTATATTCTTTAGGAATGTTTTTATTTGCTTCGGCAACACAAAGTTGGATGATGTTTGTGTTTTTAATTCCGTATTGTCTTGGCGGAATTGCTGGACCAGCAATGCAATCGGTAATTTCTAGTCAAGTTCCTGCTAACGAACAAGGCGAAATTCAAGGAACATTATCAAGTTTAATGAGTGCTTCTGCCATTATTGGACCACCAATGATGACTACAGTTTTTTATTATTTTACCCACAAAGATGCGCCATTTCAGTTTGCTGGTGCACCATTTGTTTTGGGAGGAATTTTAATGTTTGTAAGCGCAATTGTGGCTTATTTTTCTTTAAATAAAAAATAAAAAATATTGTATAAAAAGGCAAATCCCAAATTTTTAAAAATTTTTATGAAATTTGGGATTTTAATTTTTGCTGTTTTAATTTTTACTCTTTCACAATCTTAACAGTTTTTTCTTGTCCTTCTGAAATAACTTTTACAAAATAAACGCCGTTAGAAAATTCAGATAAATCTAATTCTGTTTGTAAATCATTTACTTTTTTAGTCATCATTTTTTGACCTAAAATAGAAGAAATTTCTATTTCATTA
>JAYTPS010000328.1:0-2725 GCA_043747155.1 Flavobacterium sp.
ATTGCAATTTATTAAAGACGAATTAGTTGGCTATTGTCAAAATGGTCAGTATATTTGTGATGAAATTGGTTTTGGAAGTCAAAAATTAATTTAATAATACCTCAAGTTAGAATATGAAAGGACCACTATTTTATTCAAAAATACTTCTCTTTGGAGAATACGGAATTATAAAAGATTCTAAAGGTTTATCTATTCCATATAACTTTTACAATGGTGCATTAAAAGTGAATAAAAACCCATCTGAAGATGCAATTAAATCTAATGCAAGTTTAAGAAGATTTGTTGTTTATTTAGAGCAATTACAAAATGAACAATCAGATTTAGTAACGTTTAATCTTGAAGAGTTAAAAACAGATTTAAAAAGAGGAATGTATTTTGATTCAAGTATTCCGCAAGGATATGGTGTTGGTAGTAGTGGCGCATTAGTTGCCGCAATTTATGACAAATATGCAGATAATAAAATAACAGTTTTAGAAAATTTAACTAGGGAAAAACTGTTGAAACTTAAAAACATTTTTTCTCAAATGGAATCTTTTTTTCATGGAAAAAGTTCAGGATTAGATCCACTAAACAGTTATTTAAGCATTCCAATTTTAATAAATTCTAAAGACAATATTGAAGCAACTGGAATTCCAACACAAAGCACAAATGGTAAAGGAGCTGTTTTTCTTTTAGATTCAGGAATTGTAGGTGAAACTGCTCCAATGGTTTCGCTTTTTATGGAGAATTTAAAAGATCATGGTTTTAGAGCCATGTTAAAAAATCAATTTGTAAAATATACGGATGCTTGTGTTGAAAATTTTCTTGGTGGCGATTTAAAGTCATTATTTTCTAATACTAAAAAACTATCTAAAGTAGTTCTTAATAACTTTAAACCTATGATTCCCGAAAAATTTCACGGAATTTGGCAAAAAGGAATTGATACTAATGATTATTATTTAAAACTTTGTGGTTCTGGCGGTGGCGGATATATTCTAGGTTTTACAGAAGATTTAGAAAAAGCTAAAAAATCTTTAAAAGATTATAAATTAGAGGTTGTGTATAATTTCTAATCTTAAAACTAATGTTTAGCAGAGAAACCAAACTTAATTTATTGAAAACCTTAAGTATGTTTTCGGTAATTCGTGGCTATAACATTCCCATAATTGCATTAGCTCAATATTTATCGGCAATTTTTATTTTAGCTCCAGAAAAAGGTGCGCTTTCAGTTATACTAGATTTTAATCTTTTCATTATTGTTATTGCCTCAGTTTTAACAATAGCTTCTGGATATATTATTAACAACTTTTATGATAGTAAAAAAGATTTAATCAATCGTCCAAATAAGTCAAGAATAGACAGATTGGTTAGTCAAAAAACTAAATTGCAAGTTTATTTTACATTAAATTTTGTTGTAGCATTAATCGCTTTTTTTGTTTCGTTTAGAGCAGTATTATTCTTTTCCTTATACATCTTCTTGATTTGGTTTTACTCTCATAAATTAAAAAAATTTCCAATAATTGGCAATTTAACGGCTTCGCTTTTAGCTATATTACCATTCTTTGCCATTCTTTTATATTATAAAAATTTATATCCTCAAATTTTTGCA
Organism: Flavobacterium sp.; assembly: GCA_043747155.1. GTDB lineage: Bacteria > Bacteroidota > Bacteroidia > Flavobacteriales > Flavobacteriaceae > Flavobacterium. The sequence goes on from JAYTPS010000328.1 coordinate 1,589, forward strand.
CATGCTACATTTTTATATTTACTAATTCTTATTAGAGAAATAATTAAAGATTTAGAAAACATAAAAGGAGATATTGCTAATGACTACCAAACAATTCCGGTAAAATATGGAGAAATATTTGCAAAGAAAATTATTACTTTTTTAACTGTTTTTACAATTATTCCTGTTTATTTTTTAGTAGAATTATATGATGTTGGTTATATGGACATATATTTTTACACTAGTTTAATTACTTTAATATTCTTCTTAATTTTTCTTTGGAAATCAAATAATAAAATACATTATTTACAACTACATAATATTTTAAAATTCTTAGTAGTTTCGGGAGTTTTTTGTATAATACTAATTAATCCCAATGTATTAATTCATGGTAAAGAATTACTAAAATTATAGTTTAGATAGAAACCTTATATTTTTTGGATACTAGTTTTTAAAATTTTGTTGCGATTTAATGGGCGCAAAATTTAAAATAATTATTGGTGTAATTTCAATTATTATTCTTCTTTATACCAACTAGAATACATAACATAATTATTAGATATGCGTTCAATTTCTCCAGCAAAATCTGATGCGTTAATATCTTTAACTTTCTTGGCCGGAATACCCGAATAAATTGTCCCTGATTCGACAATAGTGTTTTGAGTAACAACTGCTCCAGCCGCAATAATTGAATTGCTTTCAACTACACAATTGTCCATTACAATTGCTCCCATTCCTATGAGTACGTTATCATGAAGTGTGCAACCATGAACAATAGCATTATGACCAATTGATACATTGCTTCCTATATTTGTAGGATGTTTTTGATAGGTTGCATGAATAATTGCTCCATCTTGAATATTAACTTTGTTACCTATTTTAATGTAATGAACATCACCGCGAACTACTGCATTAAACCAAACACTACATTGAGAACCAAATTCTACATCGCCAACTATTGTTGCGTTTTCGGCAATATAACAATCCTTAGGGATTTTAGGCGATTTTCCTTTTATAGATTTTATTATCATATGTTTTTCTTAAAGTAGTCATTCTTCCTACACTAATTCAAAGCAGGACAATTACAATGATATTTCTCTGGTTTACAAAACAAGTTGACTCCAAGAGTAATTTGATGGAAACCACCTGTATCAAACT
>JAYTPS010000329.1:0-6185 GCA_043747155.1 Flavobacterium sp.
ATATCTAGCTTTTTCTTCATTTTGTTTAGTGAAATCTAGAGCAATTTTAAGTTTGGCAATGGCACTGTCTTTTTCTTTTAAATTTAAAAATGCCTGAGCCAAAGTAGCATTGGCATCGGCAAATATTTGGTCTTTAAATTTTATTTCTTTCAATAGTTTTCGAAGATTAATTATTGCCAATGCGTCATTATCCATACGCTTATTGGTTTTTTCTCTCCAAATTTTTACCTCATAAATTTTATCGCTTTTTGGATATTTATACAATACATAATTAAAAGCTTCGAGTGCAGGCACAAATCGTTGATCGTAGTATCGTGTTTTTCCTAACAATAAATGAGCTTCATCCATTTGCGGATTTTTTTCGCTACCATCAATGTTCATTGAGTGTTTTTGAATTGCTTTGGTTGCTTTGGCTTCGGCTCTTTCAAAATTGGTGTTTTTGGTTTCTGTTTCTGAAACAGTTTGTTCTACAACCTGCATTCTTTCAACAGGAAGAGTTTCCCAAAAATTATCTTTGTATTGCGATTTTAAATCTAAAATCCCTTTGTCTAGTGCAATTCCACCATTATAAAGAACATTATATTTTGTGGTTAATGCATGAGAATTTCTTGAAACAAAATTGTTTTTTTTAGTAGAACATGCTACTAAAAAAAGTAAAATTGTTATTGTGAGTGCTAATTTGTATGTACTGGTTTTCAATGTAAAACGTTTTTATAATTAACTCCTAAAAGCCAATTTTAGTATAACTAACTGGTAAAAATACGTTTCTTTTTGAGATTTGCAAAGATTTTTAATAAAAAGCGGTTAATGGAGTTATGTACTTTATTCACCTACTCTTCGTCTAGTTTATAAATCAATAGTCCTTTTATTAAATCTTCTGGTTTAATTTTAAGAGCATTTGCTATCTTAAAAAACAAGTTCAAGGTCATACCTTGTTTATTATTAAAGAGTAATCGCAATGTTTTTTCATCGCAACCAACATCTTTAGCAAAGCGCGACTTGTTTCCTTTATATTTCTCCATAAAGAGAATATAAATTCTTTTAGTTAAGGTTTCTTTTATTTCGTCTAGCTGCTTTTGCACAAAAACAAATAAAATCAACATTGTTAATAAAAATAAATATATAACTCGGAATTTTGTCCGAATTTGTTTATATATTTGAGATATTATTAACGATAAAAACATTAATTTATGAGTACAGAAATCAAAAACACGCTTTTCCGTTTTGTTACGATGCGAGCACCACAATTATCTAATAATGAAGACAAAGAAAAAAGATTTGTAATAAGAAATCCAACTGTAACAGGTGTTTTTGATGTTGCTGTAGCAAACAAAATTGCTAGTGAAACCAAATGGAATGCTATGAAAGCTGCATGTGGAGCATTTGTAGATTTAGCTTATTCATCTGATGAAGATGTAAAAACAATAAACCAAAACTTATATGATTTTTCTATTTGGCTTGTAAAAAATAGATTCAATTATTCTAAAGTTGAATTATTAAACAGAGTAAATGAAACAACATTCGATATAAATACAATTCCTTTTAATGCTCTTTGGAATAATCTTTTTTATCAAGTTATTACTCAAAAAGATTTTTATATTAAGGAAAGTATAATACATTTATTGGTTGCCATTAATTTTTTAGAAAATTTTGATGCAGATAAAGTTGAATTAAATGAAACATTAATGAATGCAACTGTAGTTTTGCCTTCAATACTATTCGAAGAAAAAAACACAATACTAAATAGCACCAATAAGTTAGTAGCTAAATCACTTCCTAAGGTTTCATTTCCAACAAAAAGCATGAAAATGTTTCAAAATGTAGATAATGCAACCACAAAAAATGAAAACTATAAAAAGTTACAAAAAGAATTAGTAATAATAAATAGAGATTATAAAAAAGAATATCAAACGGAGTATTTACAAAAACAAAAAGAACATAAAATAAAAGTAAAAATTCTTTTAGACAAATATAAAACTGAAGTTGAATTAGCAAAAAAAACATGGTGTACTATTAGAGATCCAAAAATTGTTTATGACTCTCAAAATCCTTGTGATCAAGTTCCTTATGTAGCTTACCCTGAATTACCTGAATTTGAATTTGATTATGGAAAAGAAATAGATTTTAAAGATTTATCTACAAAATTATCTGCCGAAAATTTTGAAACCTTAAATGAAATACTAGAATTAAATTATATTGATAGTAAAGGGAAAATTGAAGTTCCTGCAGATAGTTCAAATGATGAATTTACAACCTATGAAAGTATTTATAACGAAATAAACACCAATATATCTAACAGTAATCAAATAATTGCTAACAATACAACACCACAAGAAAACGCAAGTGTTAGTATTGGAGGTGTTGTTATTCCAATTTCTCCAAGCAACACGCAACCTTTTACATTTCAATTGTGTCCAAAACGAATAGGTAATACAGGAATGACTGGTTTTTATTTAGTTATAAACCTACCTGATTTCAATTGGATTGTTAACCAAAGTGCATCTAACTATAATCTTCTCGGTTTTGGAACAAATGGATTAACAGTTCATTCAACAGAAGGTACAGCAATAACACTATTTTTACAAGGAAATTATGATACTCCCACACAAGTTAACACAACAGGAATAGAAGTTACTTTGGCTTTTGAAAACGGAAGCATAAAAACATTTTCTATTACTTCAACAATAGAGCAATCTATTTTTAAAAGTTGTTTTTCTGGAAATCTTGAAGATGCTATTAATTCAATTGATGAATCAATAAATCCAATAAAAAGTGATGCGGCATTTATTCCGTCTGGATTTGGTGTAAAACAACTTGGCATTGCCGATTATAAAAAAGTAGAACAATCTGTTCAATGTTATGTTGAAGGTGAAGTTGCCAATATTGAAAATGTAATGGCTCGTGAACGAAGAGAAAAATCGACTAGAAGATTAATAAAAAAAGAAGAAACAGATACTTTTTCATCCGATACCGAAACTGAAAAAATTACAGATACTTCATCTACAAATCGATTTGAAATGCAAAGTGAAGTGGCTAAAGTAATTCAGGAAAGTAAAGATTTTTCAGCCAATGCTCATTTTGATGTTCGCTTAAACAAAGCTACTTTTGGCGGAAGTGCCTCATTTGCAACTCATTCAAGTAAAGAGCAAAACACGCATCAAGCCATTACGCAAGCCAAAGAAATTACCGAAAAAGCTAGTGATAGAATTACTACAAAAGTTCATCAAGAAAGAATTACAAAAATTACAGAAGAATTTGAAGAAAACAACATTCACGAATTTGACAACAGAAAAGGTGATAAACATGTTGTTGGAGTATATCGTTGGGTTGACAAAGTTTATAAAAATCAAGTCGTTAATTATGGTAAACGATTAATGTTTGAATTTATGATACCAGAACCTGCAAGATTGCATATTTATGGAATGAAAGAATTAGTACAAAATAATCCAGCATTATTGATAGTTGCACCAATTGATCCAAGAACGGCAACAGTTCATCAAACTTCCGATTTCGAATCGCTTACAGATATTAAAATAAAATATTGGGCTGGTGTTTACAATGCCGAAATTAAAGCACAGTTACAAGATGAAATTTCTGTTGGTGAATCATTTCAAATAGGAATTGAAGGTGGTTCTAAGTTAGATAGAATAGAAGCAAAATCGGGTAACGGAAAAATAAAAATTCCACAAGGGTATTATTCCTATCATGCAAATGGAGTTTTTAATGCTATAAGTGATAATGATGGTGGCGGTCATTTAGTTAGTTTAACAATTGGAAATAAGACTGTAAAAGACACAACGGCTGTAGATACTTTTAATCTTGTTTTAAATGATGCTATTCAAAGTTATATTGACGAAGTTCCAGTGTCTTTTACATTAGGTAATCATGTTTCTGGCGATATTTCGGCATCAGTAAAATGCAAAGTAACCGAAGCTGCTAAGAAACAATGGAGACTTGAAACCTTTAATGCAATTATTACAAAATATGACGAAGCACTAGCAAACTACAATAAAAAAATTAAAGATGAAGATGAAAAAGCCATTGTAATTAAAGAAACCAACCCAGGTTTTTATCGTCAAATAGAAAATACTGTATTGCGCAAAAACTGTATATCCTATATGATTGACCAAACTACAACTGCCAAAAATACTTATGGCAAAGATTTAAGCAACGGATTAATAAGTTTTGGTCAATATGAAATAAAAGTTGATAAAAATCTTGACGATTATGCAGCACTTGTAAAATTTATGGAACAAGCATTTGAATGGGATATAATGTCCTACAATTTCTATCCTTATTATTGGGGCAACCGAAACAACTGGACACAAATGTACCAACAAGAAAACAACGATCCATTGTTTAGAAGTTTTATGCAAAGCGGTATGGCACGAACAATAGTTACTGTTAGACCAGGATTTGAAAAAGCAGTACGTTTCTATATGCAAACTGGCTTAATTTGGAATGGTGGCGAAGTACCAGTTATAGAAGACAAACTGTTTATGTCTATAGTTGATGAACTTCGTGAGCCAGAAGGAAAACCAGAAGGAAAAGCTTGGGCAACACGAGTACCAACATCGCTTACAATATTACAAGCCAACAGCATTGGACTACAAGTAGAAAAAGCATTACCATGCCATTGCGAAGATGTTAATGAAGACACCTTTGAAAACCCACAAGATGTGCCGTGTAGCGATAGTTTTGTTTTGAACAACGCACAAATAAATGGTGCAACTGGTACTGCCAAAGTTTTTGGAAAAATTGAAGGTAACCAAGATTTGAATGTTATTATAACACTTAAAACTCTTGAAGGATTAATCCAAGATTCAACTAATTGTGATGAAAATGGCGATTGGGAAATAAAAAATATACCAGCTGGTACTTTTATTATAAATTTAGATGCCACAAATTTATTACCAATTGAAGATTATGAAATACTTGAAGGAATAAAAGAACAAACTATTATTCTTGAAACCTCAGAAGTTATGGAAATAAATTTAAAAATTAATAAATTGTAGCTAGTAAATTCTTTTGCCAATTTGTTATAAAATTGGCAAAAGTTTTTTAATTTTATTCAACTTATGATTAGTAAAATAACACTATACAAACAATCACTAAAAAGCGATGACCACATGGTTGTTGCAACACCAATAAGCTATGACCCAAAAAGTCAAAGAATTCTAATTTCTGTAAACAATAAAGTAGCAGAAGCAACATACAACCCAAAAACAGGAAATGTAACCGCCAAAATTGTTGCTCCACAAACCAATGCCAACCATCCATTAGCATCACAATTGCCACAAAACCCAGCCATGCGAGTAAAAGTTTTTGTGTATGATTTTATACAAGATAAAATTCTAGATGCAAAACTACAAGAATCTGAATTTAATTTTCAACAACTTAATTATATTGCTACTGATGATTTATTAACAACTTCACCAGTAATAATGGGAGATTGGGATAAAAAAGGATTGGTTGAAAAGGCAACTCAATTATTTAAAGTTATATTAGACTTATACTTAATTGAAAACTTTACAGTTGTTTGTATTAACGACGAAATATACAAACATATACAAGGAACAACTTATTATGATTTAAATAATAAAGGTATAATTTTAAATGATAATTATAGACCTTATGCTTTTATAGTTACTGGGACTATACCAAAATCTCATATTGGGCAATTGGCAATTATCGAAAATATTGAAACAGGTCAACTATTTTATCCAAGAAAAAATGATAAAGGTTATATGGCATTTGATGCCTATGGAAAATTTAATATAAAATTTGATAAATTTATTTATTCTAATAAAAAAGGTATAAGAATCTTTGCAGATAATAATTTAGATTTTTATCTAAATGATAAACTAATTGGTAGATTTAAGCAATTTAAAGAATGTGTAGGATTGCCTAAAACAGAAGGTTACAGGGCAAATGTCTTTACAATAAATGAAAAGACATTTAGACTACCTGATGAATTTTCAGTTATTGCCTCAGATGAAAATGAGATTAAAGATAATATGCCAATTTTAATTGATAATGACAGAAGAATTAATCGTGAAGATAATGATAATCAAGATACACTTTCGAATAATGATTTAGATCCTTCAAATGATAGTGCAAAAGATATTTTTAAAGAAATTGTTACGCTTTGGAATCATTATGAAGATGCTTTATATGTAGCGCAT
>JAYTPS010000330.1:0-7449 GCA_043747155.1 Flavobacterium sp.
ATCTACTACTTTAGCAGAAAAACCAGTTCCTGTTTGAGCAAAAACGAAAGCAACATTCATCACAAATAAAATACTAATGACTAGTTTTTTCATAAATAAAATTAATATTATTTTAAATTTTCAATAAGAAAACGATTTCTTAACGGGCAAAGGTACATAATTTCATAATATTAATTACTTTTGGCGTGAAGTTTGTATAAAACTTATTATTAAATTAATATACATTTTATGAAAATTAAAAATTTTATTACCCTTTTGATTGTTTTATTCGCAATAATAGGAGCAAATGCACAAGCAAAAAAGTATATTGTGCATACTGTTGCCTTTTACAACTTCGAGAATTTGTTTGATACAATCAACAATCCAAACAATGATGAAGAGTGGTTACCAAATGGAGCTCAAAACTGGACTGCAAAAAAATATCAAAAGAAATTAGACAATCTTTCTAGAGTTTTGTCTGAAATTGGATCTGGTGAAAACCCAACCAATTCTCCTACATTTATTGGCGGATGTGAAATTGAAAACAGAGGTGTTCTTGAAGATTTAATAAAACAACCTAAATTAATTAATCGAGATTATGGAATAGTACATTTTGATTCGCCAGACAAAAGAGGAATTGATGTTGCATTATTATATCAAAAAAAGCATTTTATTGTTACCAGTACTTCTAACATTCCTTTGTATGTATATAGAAACGAAGTAAAAGTTTCTAAAAAGGACAAAGACAAAGAGAAAGAAGAAATTACTGACGATAAAGTAGAAGAAGATAAATCATCAAGAAGAGTTTTTACTCGAGATCAACTTTTAGTTACAGGTTTTCTTGATGGCGATGAAATAAATATTATTGTAAATCACTGGCCATCACGTTCTGGTGGTGAAAAGAAAAGTTCGCCGTTTAGAGAAGCTGCTGGCGCTTTAAATAGAAAAATTATAGATTCATTAATAAGAATCAACCCTAATGCTAAAATTATTACTATGGGAGATTTAAACGATGGTTCTTATAATAAAAGTGTAAAAATTGAACTTGGAGCTAAATTAAAAAAATCTGAATTAAAAACTTCTGCCGACATTTATAACCCATTCGAACAAATGGCAAAAGAAGGTAATGCGTCATTGTTTTATAGAGATTCTGGTGATATTTTCGATCAAATTATGGTTTCAGAACAACTTGTAAAATCTGATTATTCCTCTTTTAGATATTGGAAAGCTGGAATTTATAACAAACCTTTTATGATTACTACCGTTGGACAATATAAAGGATATCCGTTAAGACATTCTATGACAGAAATAGGATTTAGTGACCACTTTCCAGTTTATATTTATTTAATAAAACAGTTAAATTAAAATACAAAGGTTAGTTCGCGCTAATCTTTTTTTATACAAAAACTCTGCGCCTTTATGTCTTTGCGGCAAAAAAAATGTAAATTCGTAAAATGAAAATAGCAAAACCATTCAACCTCAACAATTGGATTTCCGAAAACCGACATTTACTAAAACCACCAGTTGGCAATAAAAATATATATGTCAATTCTGGCGATTATATTGTAATGATTGTTGCTGGTCCAAATGCTCGAAAAGACTATCATTACAACGAAACCGAAGAACTTTTTTACCAACTCGAAGGCGAAATAACAGTAGTAATTCAAGAAGATGGAAAACGCAAAGAAATGATAATGCAAGCTGGAGATATGTATTTACATCCAGCCAAAACGCCACATTCACCAGTTCGTTCCGCCAATTCTATAGGTTTAGTAATCGAAAGAAAACGCGCAGGCAAAGGATTTACAGACGGTTTACTTTGGTTTTGTGATAATTGTAATCATAAACTTCATGAAGTATATTTTGAATTGCAAGACATTGAAAAAGATTTTCTACCACATTTTAAGCATTTTTACAATTCTGAAAAACTAAGAACTTGCGAAAAATGTAACACCACAATGGAAACCGATCCAAGATTTATCGACAAAGACAAAGACTACGAATCATAATTTTATTCAAACCATTAAGGAAGTTAAGTTCATTAAGCGTTGTAAAACTTAATTCCCTTAACTTCCTTAAAGGTTTAAAAAGAAAAAAATAATGGTTTAATTTTTTAGAAGCCAATCCAGCCATACATTTCAAGTCCTCGCAAAAAAAGTTCCATTTCTATTGCTTTAAAAAGAGCTTCCGTTGGTCGCTTTTTTAAAACAAGAAATGGCAACTTTTTTTGTTCCGGGCTTTCCATTTCTGTCTGGGCTACAATAAAAATTCGTGAAAATTTCAAAATTATTTTTTACTTCCTGAAAATTCGTGCAATTCGTGTTTAAACACTATTTTTACCAAAAATTTTTAAACAAACTATAAAAACATAAAAATGGCATCAATTTCACAACAATTCTCAATGACCGAAGCACTAAAATCTTTAGGAATTAAAGACATAAACGAAGGTACATCAACAGGACAAAACCATTTTTCTAACGGAGAAATCCTAGAAAGTCATTCGCCAGTAGACGGACAACTTATTGCAAAAGTAAAAACATCAACACCAGCAGATTATGAAAAAGCAATGCAAGCTGCAACTTTAGCTTTCAAAACTTTTAAGTTAATGCCAGCACCACAACGTGGTGAAATTGTGCGCCAGTTTGGAGAAAAATTACGTAAAAACAAAGAAGCATTAGGCAAACTAGTTTCTTACGAAATGGGAAAATCGTTGCAAGAAGGTTATGGCGAAGTACAAGAAATGATAGACATTTGCGACTTTGCAGTAGGTTTATCACGTCAACTTCACGGATTAACAATGCACTCAGAACGTCCAGGTCACAGAATGTATGAGCAATATCATCCAATGGGAATTGTCGGAATTATTTCGGCATTTAATTTTCCAGTTGCCGTTTGGGCTTGGAACACAGCTTTAGCTTGGATTTGTGGTGACGTTTGCGTTTGGAAACCATCAGAAAAAACACCTTTGTGTGGAATAGCTTGTCAAAATATAATTGCCGAAGTTATTAAAGAAAACAACCTTCCAGAAGGAATTTCTTGCTTAATAAATGGCGATTATAAAGTAGGCGAATTATTAACTCAAGATAAAAGAGTTCCATTAATTTCGGCTACAGGTTCAACTAGAATGGGTAAAATTGTGGCTCAAACCGTTGCTGGAAGATTAGGAAAATCATTACTAGAATTAGGAGGAAACAATGCAATAATTGTAACACCAGATGCAGATGTAAAAATGACAGTAATCGGAGCGGTTTTTGGAGCAGTTGGTACTGCAGGACAACGTTGTACTTCAACACGTAGATTAATTATCCACGAAAGTATGTACGATAAAGTAAAAGATGCCATAGTTTCGGCTTACGGACAATTAAAAATTGGAAATCCATTAGACGAAAACAATCACGTTGGTCCACTTATAGATACGCACGCAGTAGAAATGTATAACAAAGCATTAGAAAAAGTGGTTGCCGAAGGTGGAAAAATTCTAGTTGAAGGTGGTGTTTTATCAGGAACAGGTTATGAAAGTGGTTGTTATGTAAAACCAGCAATTGCAGAAGCTAACAATTCATTCGAAATTGTGCAACACGAAACCTTTGCGCCAGTTTTATATTTACTAAAATATTCTGGCGATGTAATGAATGCAATTGAAGTTCAAAACAGCGTTGCGCAAGGATTATCATCAGCAATTATGACCAATAATCTTCGAGAAGCAGAAGCATTTTTATCAGTTGCAGGTTCAGATTGTGGCATTGCTAATGTAAACATTGGAACTTCTGGAGCTGAAATTGGTGGCGCATTTGGTGGCGAAAAAGAAACTGGTGGCGGAAGAGAATCTGGTTCTGATGCGTGGAAAATTTATATGCGTCGTCAAACTAATACTATCAATTATACTACAAGTTTGCCATTGGCACAGGGAATAAAATTTGATTTATAGTAAAGAATCAGTTATTTTAAATGAATTAAATATTCAAATTCAAATAGCTTTACTATTAATTAAAATAATAAATAGAAAAGAGACTAAATAAAAAAACTTGGTAATTTTTTTACCAAGTTTTTAATTTTAATTTAAGTGCAAAAAGTTATTTTTTAATAAACTGCAATTTGTAATCATTTTTACTAGATTTTAAAATAGCAATATATGTTCCAGATTGTAGGTTTGAAATGTCAGTTTTTATTTCTTTATCTTTATCATTAACTTTATAGATTGCTACAGATTGACCTAATAAGTTATAAATTTCAATTTTATAAGGTATCTCTTTGTTTTCAAGTTCAAAATTAAAAGTTATTTCACTTTCAGATGGATTAGGATAGACATTAAATTTAGGATTTATTGAAATACCTAATGATTGTTTTAAATTCGCTCCAGTTCCAGTGGTAATACTAGTAGAGGATTTTTTAAAGTTTACTGTTTTTGAGTTTTGATCCCAAAATAAATAGTCAGTATCTGCATTAGCATTTACAGAAGAAGTGCTAGGTCTAATAGAAGTAACAGATGGTACTACTTGATTACCACTATAATTTGCTGCAGAACAAGCGCTTCTGTTTACAAAATTAAAAAATGTTGGATTGCTTATTGAAGCTGCTCCAGCCCGATAAGTTTTAGATAAAACATCCATGCCAGATGTTGCACTGGCCGCATCTTTACTACTAAAAGTAACATTATAATCACCAACTCCATTAATACAAGATATTACAGGATCAACAGTTACTTTGGAAGCAAATGTAGTTCCAGCTAATAAATCTAAACCGCCAACAGGACAAACAATTGCTCCGCCAGTTTGGAACCACCAGTTGTGTAATTTGCTTGTAGTTGTTGCTACTGCTGGAGGACAAACTATTGGAGTTGATGAATTACCCATAACAACTGAAAAATCTTTTGAAACATTTAAACCAGTTGTATAGGACAAACGAGCCGCAATACGAGGTTTACCTCCATAAAGAGTTGTAAAATTAATATTAGATGTGCCTGGATTTGTAGCATTAAATTCTTTGGTAGCACCTTGAACAACAGTCAAATCTCCGGTAACTGTGCTAAACGTAGATGGATCAAACCACTGACTTAAAAAAACTACAGATATTCCTCTTGTAGAAGTTGTTATAGGATTAATTTGTACTTCACTAAATGACACATCAGGATTATAATCTCTTTCAAATAAATGATTTGGTTGAACTGGTCGTTTAACTTGAAAACCTGAATAATTTACAATAGTACTTGTAGGTGATGTAATTAAATCTACGGTAATATTACCAGCTCTATCACCTGCATGTATAAAAACTTTAGATTCTAATAACGATGCACTATAGGTGTAAGTTATAGGTGGTGTTGTAGAATATGTTACACTTAGTGCCACAGCAGGCGTTACCAATCCTTCTTCATGCCAAACCACTGCAATTCCTGAACCACCATATTTTGGAACAGCAATATTTGGGTTTTTAGCTTTTTTTAATGGGTTATTACTAAATGTAGTATTAAATAAATAAGGAGCAAATGACGAACCATTATACTTATAAACATAACCATCAATTTTATTAGTTGTGTTGTTTTCGAAGACAACCTGTATATAAGTCCCGGTTGCATCTGAGCAAATAGCAACATCTGGATCAAAACCTCCAGAAAAAGTTTGCTGAAAAATAGGTGTGCTTACATAATTACATGACAAATAAATTTTAGTTGTAAAAGGACTTAATGAAATTACTTCATCCCAAACCATTGTTTGAAAAATTTTAGTTCCAGCAAATTCTATACAAGAGTCTGTACCAGTATTATTTATTCCAAGTTGCACTGTATTATTACCTGGCGTGTAAGAGCCAGGAGCACCAAAAGAGCTATTAGTATAAGAACAGGTTGTACTATTTACTGTTGAAGGCAAAGCAACATTATCAATAGTTACTGGTTGAGTTAGTTGAGCATTTAAAAAATTACAATAAGTTAAAATGCTTAACGAAATAAGAATTAATTTTTTTTTCATGATTAAATATTTAAGGTTAGCTTACAATATTACAAAATAATTGTTAAAATAATTATTTTAATCACAAATATTAAGTCATTAAATATTTTAATATCAATTTATTAACTAATGGATTTAAATAATTAAAAAAATCACTTCGTTTTCTTAACATACTGCGTTAAAATAACAATATGTTGATTTTCAACTCGACCTTCAATTTGTTCAGCATTATCCCAAACTAGCTTAATATTATGAACTGCAGCACCACGTTTTGCAGTAAATGTTGCACCTTTTACATCTAAATCTTTTATTAAAACTACAGAATCGCCATCTAACAAAATGTTTCCGTTAGCATCATTATGAATAATTTTTCCTTCCTCATCATCAGCTTCACCAGTAGCTTTTGCCCATGTTAATGACTCTTCATCAAGATACATCTGTTCTAATAAATCATGATTTTTTAACCTAGATAACATTCTCCAAGAAACAATTTGCACAGGAAGATTTTCGTTCCACATACTATCACTCAAACCTCGCCAATCGGTAAGATTTGTAGTTTCAGGATTATTTATTTGATCTTTTAAATTTTGGGTAATTAAGATACAATTTTCTGGAAGCACATCTGTTTTTGGTTCAACCAAATAAACCATTAGGTTTTCAGTACTTCCGCTAATTTCACATTTAGAATTGCTTCTATCTTTTAATCGTTTTTCAGTAATAATACTCATTACATATTAAAGGAAGCACCAAATTGAAAAACAAATTGATTATTAAAACGCTCATAACCAACAGCATCTGTATTAAATTTTGCTAACGGAATTCCAGCTTCGGTATAAATTCCAAAACCATTTGTAAAAAAATAGCGTGCACCAACATGAGCACCAAAATTTCTTAATCCTATATCTAAACCTGGATATAAATCAAATTTTTCGCTAATATTTAAAACATTTCCAATATTGGCATTAAAACGTGCTTTTAAATCGAATCTGTCTTCAAATTTAGGTGTTCCAGCAATGGTAGTGGTATTCAATAAATAGGAAGTTGAAAATCCGTAAGAAATATTTTCACCAACACCAAAATCTCCTGTAGCAACAATACCTGTTCCTTTTTCTTGAAAACCAGCACCAACTTGAAATTTAATATCGCCTTTACCTTTAAACGCTTGTGCATTTGCAAAACCAAAAAAGCCAAGCATAAGTATTACAATTACTTTTTTCATATTTATTTTGTTTTAATTTCTGCAAATATAAGAAATCAATAACAATTGCAATTTCAATTGCAAAAGTCAATTTCAAAAATCAATGTCAATCTTAAAACTCATTTTGAAATTTTAAGTACTTTGTCACACTAAGCGCTTCCGATAGCTATCGGAAAAAGTGACGTAAATAATGTCAATTGCAAAAAACAATTTAATATCAATTAAAATTAATCTCCCAACTTCAATCTTCCAACTCCCAACTTATAATCAATTCCGTCCTTTCGTCAAAATACAATTCATTCAGTGGTTCACTTTGCCAAAATTCTTTAG
>JAYTPS010000331.1:0-11302 GCA_043747155.1 Flavobacterium sp.
TTGCAAAGTTGTTATAGTTATAAAACAATTGATAAAAATGTAAAATCAAATAAAATTGGAAATATTTATAAGATAAAACTTGGAGACAAAAAATATAAAGGTAAACTTATTGCTTCTAATGATAGTATTGCAACATTCAAAATTGGAAATAGTGAAAAAAACTTTAAAACATCAGAAATTGACTTAATTAAAATTAGAGAATTTTCGGTTTTAAAAACAATTGTTTTTATTCCTTCAATGTTTCTAATTGTAGCTGTTGTAAGTTATATTGTAGACCCAAAAATAAACGTTCCTACTAGTCCTTCAAGTCCCAACTAATTCAATAAACACAAACTTGAAAACTATAAAAAAATAATCAATAATATTTAAACAAAAATGAAAAGAAAATTTTTATTATTAACATGTTTTTTACAACTGTTTGTATCATGTTCAAACGAGGATAACAAGAATAGCTCTTGTGAAGATAATTTACCTCAAATAACAACAATAGGTGTAAATACTTTTGGATGTTGCATAAACGATAACTTATTGATTCCAAGAGATGGATCAGGAACTTTAGGAGGAAATGATGATGGGATGAGTTATTTTGGTGGATATCCAGATATCACAGATTATTACGAACTAGATATTAGAGATTTTAAGAGTGATAAAACTGGTAAAATTTTAATTCATATGCATCAAGTTCATTTAAATGGTATAGGAAACTATATCATCAATGAATCAAATGGTAACCATGCTATAGATGGTTTAAATCATACATACTTACACTGTAGAGTTTTTGATGCCAAAACTAATAGTTATCAATATTATCGTTCATTTGAAAATTCTGGATTATTAAAAATTACAAGATATGATTATGCAAATGGTATTATCTCAGGTGTTTTCGATTGTGTTATTAAAAATTCATCTGATAACAGTGATACTATTAAAATAAAACAAGGAAGATTTGATATTAATGGTTATACATTACCAAATATATCATTTCCATGAGAAAAAAAGGTTGCCACAGCAATGGCAACCTAAATATAGATTAACAAATAATTATTAACCCAAAATTCAAAAACAAAAGTATGAAGAAAATCAATTACTTTTTGTTGTTATTATTATCAATAACAACAAATGCACAAACTATTCCTGTAGACGAAAACATTAGTCTCGACCAACAATTAACTAATATCAATCAATCAAGTGTTAGAAGTGGTATTATTTATGAAAGAGTTATGCAAATTGCAAATATTTATAATTTTAATACAACTTCGACTTTTAACACAGCAAATTTTAATTACTTTAAACAAGCTTTAGATGAAATGAATAGATCGAGTAATGGTACAAAATTCATTACACTTGATAACTTTAAAAATTTAATTTCAACAACAACCGACTTAAATCAGGTTGACTTATCGATATTAAACACACAATATCATGTACTAAATTATAATGATGAAAACACCTCACTTGGCGGAATGACTTATAATACTTCAACAAACAAATTTGTACAAATTAGTGGTAAAGTACCATTTTATATGTTAAACACAACAATAATTTCGCCTACAAAAGATTACATATCTGGAACATCTGTAATTTATAAGATTAGAAATGATTTGTATTTTAAGAATGGCACTAAGAATATAAAAACTTTAGTTGCTAATTTTGGTGATGGTATAAATAGGACTTTAATAAATTCACAGTTATTGACAAATCAAAATATAACAATAAATTATACAAATAGTGGCGAAAAAACAAGCACTTTCACAATCACTTATACTGACAACTCGACATTAACAACTTACGGTAAAATTTATTTTAAATATGAAACAGTAGGTTCTAAAATAACCGATTTAGCAAGTTGTTTTGCAATTGACCCATATAAACAAGATTTTCAATTACAAGCAGACATTCCTTTTACTGGTTATGCAACTGGCGATCCTACAGTAAAAGCTAAAATTGATTATAGAGTATTTTATGCATTTGCACATACAGATAAAAAAGTTAGAAAACCTATCATAATTATTGATGGTTTTGATCCTGGCGACAAACGTAAGATTGAAGACTGCGATTGTGAAAACATTCCTGATTGTGCCTCAAGAAATACAACAAGTGGTGTTTTTAATTCAGAAAAACATAGAGCGATGGTTGATTTAATGGAGTATTATGAAGGTCCTAATAAACGAGAGTTAATGTTTAAACTCCGAACAGAAGGATATGATGTTATTATGGTCAATCATCCTAAATATACAGCAATTAATTTACAAAATGGTCAAAATGTTACAATTGATGGCGGTGCATATTATATTGAAAGTAATGCAATGGCATTGGTTAAATTATTAATTCAAACTAAACAATTATTAGTTATTAATGGAAGTACTAATAATATTGCAATAGTTGGACCAAGTATGGCAGGTCAAATTTCAAGATACGCACTTTCATATATGGAAAAAAATGGAATACCTCATAATACATATCTTTGGGTTAGTGTTGACAGTCCTCATTTAGGCGCAAATGTTCCTTTGGGTGACCAAGCATTGTTGAATTTAGTTAAAACCAGTAGTAATGAAGCTAAAGATTTTTATGATAAAGAACTTGCTTCACCTGCTTCGCAACAACAATTAATCGAATTTCATAGAGAAGAGCCATTATCAAATCCAATTTTAGGGTTAACTAGTAATTATCATTTAGTTGATCAAAATTATTTGAATGCTCAAACTATTTCACAAGGAATGCCTATTAACAGAGGAAACTCTTTTTTTCAACAACTTTATAATAATCAAAATAGTAATGGTTTACCTGGTTCAAATGGATGGCCATTAAATTTAAGGAAAATAGCATTAGTTAATGGCTCTTTATCAGGATCGAAAGAAACTCTTACATTAAATGGTCAACCATTTTATACTTTTGCAAATAATAACGAAAAAGTTTTAAATTTAAGAGGTTTTCAAAGAGTAAACATAAATTTACCTATTGGTTCTATAACTTTTAGAATTCATATAGCTTCATTAGAAGCTAATTTTCTTCCTGCAAATGGTAGTGGATTTACTCAAATTGCAAGATTTAAAAAGTTATTTAATGACAGAACGACAAGGTCGCCAAATTATAATATTAGAGGTAATATGGATAATATTCCAGGTGGATATTTTGGCGCACAAAATGAAATTGTTGTCTCGACTCAAGGAACAAATCCAGTTCCTGGCACAAATCTTAGTAGTATATCAAATTGGTCAACAAGTAATTTCTCAATTAATAATTTTTTATATGCTATTAGTGAAAAATTAGGTGGTTCAGAGTGGTATTTGCATGATTTCAATCCAATTCATTCATTTATACCTTCTTTTTCAGCTCTTGCACATTTACAACCAAATCAAAGTTGGGCAAATCCATTAAATACGAATTTAAAATGCACTTCTAACAATTTAACACCATTTGATAGTTACTTTGGATTAAGTAAAAATACTCAACATACTTCATTTACAAAAGAGAGTGTTGCATGGTTATTGAAAGAATTAGCTGGACAACCTCAAACACCTTGGTTTCCAATTCAAGATTCTGCACTCAACGGACCAAACACTCTTTGTCTTAATTCTAATAGTACATTTGTGTTTAATGATTTGTGCAAAGTACCAAGTTCTGTCATATGGACTGTTCAAGGAAATCTTTCAATAGTTTCATTTACTGACTATTCAGTAGTAGTAACAGCTACATCAAATATTCTCTCAGAAGGTAAAATTATTGCAACATTTCAAAATGGTGAAAAATTTGAAAAAATTGTTAGTATTGGTAAACCAACTGTCAATAGTAACATAATTATTGGGAGTAATACAAGTGAACCAATAAATACAACTTCTCAATTAAGTACAGCTTGGGCAACAGGTGCAACAGGATATCAATGGACAGTAAATTTACTTTCTAATGTTTGTGTTGACGCTAATGGTGTTCCACTATCTGGTACTATATTACCTAAATTTAGTAATGGCTCTAATACAATTACAACTGTTTCTCCTATTGCTTTTGTTAATTGGGGTAGCTGCCCAAATGATGTTGTAGTAAATTGTAGTGCTGTAAATATTTGTGGTAGCTCACCTATTGGTTATAAAATAGTTAGAGTATATGGTTCTGGAAGTGGTGGAGGTGATCCATGTGTTGGTAGAATGACAATTTCTCCAAACCCAATTAAAGAAGATGAAATCATTTCAGTAAATATTGCAGATCCGATAGATCCATGCGGTCCATCTTCTTCAACTATTACAAGAATTAATAATGATGTGAAAATTTATGATTTACTAGGTAATTTATTATATGAAAAATCATATGATACTAATTCGTTTGTAATTAGTGGTTTAAGATTAAGTAAAGGACATTATATCATAAATGCTTTCTCATACAAAGGATACACTAGCCGTCAAATTATAATTATTGAATAATTCTATTTTATTAAATAAATTGAATAAAATTTTCTTTCTATAAAAAATGCCCCAAAAGTATCTAAATTATTGGGGCATTTTATATTTATTTAATAAATTAAGCATCTAAATCTACAGTAGTTGCATCGGCAATTTTCTTGTAGGTTCCATTTACTAATTTTTCACGTATCACTTCAAAAGCGGTTAGAGTTTCATCAATATCAGCCAATGTATGTGTGGTTGTTGGTATCATTCTTAACAATATAATTCCTTTTGGAATTACCGGATAAATAACAATCGACAAGAAAATACCATAATTTTCTCTAAGGTCATTTACCATTACCATTGCTTCGGGAACACTACCTTCAAGATAAACTGGTGTTACACAAGTATTAGTATCGCCAATATTAAAATTTCTTGCACGCAAACCTGTTTGCAACGCATTTACGTTTTCCCAAAGTTTATCTTTTAATTCAGGATGATTTCTTAATAACTCTAAACGTTTTAATGCGCCAACTGTTTGAATCATTGGTAACGATTTGGCAAACATTTGAGATCGTAAGTTGTATTTTAAATAATCAATAATATCTTTATCGGCAGCAATAAAAGCGCCAATACTTGCCATAGATTTTGCAAAAGTAGAAAAATAAACATCAATTCCGTCTTGACATTCTTGCTCTTCTCCTGCTCCAGCACCTGTTTTTCCTAGTGTACCAAATCCGTGAGCATCGTCTACCAATAATCTAAAATTATATTTCTTTTTGAACTCAACAATTTCTTTCAATTTTCCTTGTTGTCCTCTCATTCCAAAAACGCCTTCCGTAATAAAAAGAATTCCTCCACCAGTTTCTTCGGCTAATCTTGTTGCTCTTTGCAGATTTTTTTCCATGCTTTCCAAATCATTATGGCGGTAAGTAAAGCGTTTTCCCATGTGCAATCTAACACCATCAATTATACAAGCATGTGCATCAACATCATAAACAATAACATCATTTTTTGTTACCAATGCATCAATTGTAGATAAAATTCCTTGATAACCAAAGTTTAATAAATAAGCAGATTCTTTCATTACAAAAGCTGCCAATTCATTTTCTAATTGTTCGTGAGCATCGGTATGACCACTCATCATTCTTGCTCCCATTGGGTATGCAGCACCATATTCAATTGCTGCATCAGCATCGGCTTTACGAACTTCTGGATGATTGGCAAGACCTAAATAATCATTTATACTCCAATTTAAAATTTCTTTTCCTTGAAATTTCATTCTAGGTCCAAGTTCACCTTCAAGTTTTGGAAAAACAAAATAACCTTCGGCTTGTGATGCCCATTTACCTAGTGGACCTTTATTGTTTTGAATTCTTTCGAATAAATCTTTTACCATGATCAAATATTACTTTTTAAGAAGTTGCAAAAGTAATAATAAAAATTTATTTTTTGATTAATTTTAAAGTCAAATTATCCTTTGTTTTGACAAAGTAAATTCCGCTAGATAAATTAGTTATATTAATGGGTTGACTATTTTTAACAAAAGTTTCTTTAACCAACTCACCAAGAACATTAAAAAATTTAACCTCTTTATTATTAAAAGATTCCGAAAAATAGACTTCATTATTTACTGGATTTGGATAACTATAATTTGTTGTTAGTTCATTTTGGCTAACGTTTAATGTTGTTCCAATTTTTGCAATGAAAGGAACATTATTTCCAACTGAATTTGTAATTCCATCAAAAGTTACATTTCCAGTTACTAAACCCGAAACAAATATATTTTCACTGCTGTCTACAGCAATACCGTTGCAACTATCAGAAAAACTTCCACCAGCAGTTTTTGCTTGCATTAATTCTCCTAAATTACTATACTTTAAAATTAAAGCATCTGAATTATTTCCTGTAACTGTTGTTGTAAATGAGGAACTCCAAATTGTTGTTCCTTTAGTACTTCCAGCAAAATATACATTTCCATTACTATCCGATGTTAAAAAATTTCTATTTCCAACATTTGCTTTTCCTGTTCCCGGAACTTCTCTAATCCATTCAAAAGTTCCTGTTTCGTTTAATTTTGTTATAAAAATATCATCAGAAAATCCGCTTGATGGTCCAGTTGCTGTTAAACTTCCAAATGCGTAAGCACCAGTTAATCTAGAACTTAAATAAATTTCATTATTTGTTTTAGCAGAAATTTGTGGATTATCACAAGTGATATCTAATGCATATCTTGTCCATTGATGCGTTCCAGTAGAATTATATTTTACAGCATAGACTGAATAACTTAAAGTTGTTGGCTGAGAAACTCCTGCGAAAATTGAAGTAGATTTTCCGCAAGAACCTGCAGCATAAATATTCCCTTGATTGTCAATACTCAATGAAGATATTATTTGCACATTTTGTTGTGATATTGTCATTAATGTATTTCCATTAATTGGTGATAATTTTACAATTTGACTGTCAATAAAATTATCAAAACCTAAGTAAACATTATTATTTAAATCTGTTGAAATGGCAGAAAAATGATTGAAACTTCCAAAATTACTAATTATACTATTCCATAGAAATTGACCGTTAGTATCAAATTTAACTAAAATTAATTCTTCACTAGTTCCAGCAGTATTTATTGAGGCACCAGATTCAAAAGTTATTATATTTTTAAATGCAGCCACAAGATAAATATTTCCCAATCCATCTGATGCAATTGAAATTACTCTAACTTTTCCTGAAATTTGTTTGTTAAAAATTATCTCACCAGAATTGCTGTATTTTCTGTAAAATAAATTTCCATAAACCTCACTAGAGTTGTAAAAATAATTATCCTTGAACCCTATCTCATAAACATTATTACTAGAGTCACAAATAATTACATTTCCCAAATTTGAGGTACTTGTACCATTGACAACAGTAGGAAAATCAACCCATTGAAAATTTTGAGATTGTAACGAAGAAGTAACAACTAAAATAAGCAAGTATAGTTTTTTCATGATTTTTATTTCAAATATAAAAAAAATCAATGCAATGACAACTAATTTTTTATAAAAAAATAGACAACTAAACAAAAAAAGGAGACCTTTAAAAGATCTCCTAATATAAATTTTGATTTACTATTTTCATCATTTTTCTTGCGATACTTTGACTTTTAAAAATTTCATTCTTTAAAGAACTAATAATTATGATAATTAATCAAAATCATATTAAAATATACAATTTAAAACAGATGAATTACTTAAAATTAATTAATTTAACTTACATTTAACAATCTGATTATAAATATGTTATAAACAAAATTTATTTGTATTACTATTCTTGTTTATTTTTATAAAAGCTATAAAAGCAACTTAAAAAAAGTTGCTTTTATTTTACATTTAAATTAATAATTTTCTCAAGGTCGAAGTATACCATTTATATCAATTCTAGAATATTAATACAATTAGAAAATTATTATTATTTGTCAATAAAGAACTTAAAAGGTGTGACTCTCATTTGATATAAATCAAAATATTCCTTAAATTAACAAAAAACCTAAAACTACTTATACAAAGGTAAATACATCATTTTAATTTCATATACGTAGTTTTACGTGTTTTACAAACAATTTTCTATAGTTTTAAAAAGTAATTCTTTGCTTACAGGTTTAGATAAATAATAATTCATTCCAATTTCTTTAACCCTTTCTTTAGTAGCTTCCATAACATCTGCAGTTACTGCAATTATTGGTATATTTTTATCATTCATCCCACAGTTACCACTTCTAATGGCAATTGTAGCTTCATAACCATCCATAACTGGCATTTGCAAGTCCATTAATATTACATCATATTTAGTTTTATGAAGAAAATCTATACCTTCTTCTCCATTAATAGCAAAATCTACTTCAGTATTCAACCACTTTTTGGTTATCATTTTAATAACCATTTGATTCATAATATTATCCTCTACTACTAATATACGTTTTCCGTTTAGATTAAATTCTACAGGATCTAAGGATTTTGGTTCTTCAATAAATAAAGCTTTTTTCACAATTATATCAACACTACAAATTGTTCCTTGATTAAGAATACTTTGTATATCAATTTTTCCATTATGCATATTTACTAATGCTTTAACAATATATAATCCCAAACCTAACCCTCCATATTTGCGTTTATTGTTTATAGATTGTTGTGAAAAAGAATCAAAAATACTACTCATTTTTTCTTTAGAAATTCCATCACCACTATCAGAAATAATAAATGTAAGGGTAACCTTATCATCAACAATTTTATAGTTAACTTTAAATTTTACAATACCATTATTTGTAAATTTTATAGCATTACAAAGTAAGTTTAATAAAATTTGTCGAATTCTATTTGGATCGCCAAGTAACATTCTTGGCAAACCTGATGATTGTGTAAATTGAAAATCTAATCCTTTATTTTGAGATCTTATTAATATATCATTTTTAACTTCATCAAATAGTTTGTGTGCATCAAATTCAACTTCTTCTAATTTTATTTCATCTTTTTCAATTTTAGAAAAATCTAAAATATCGTTAACAGAACTAAGTAAACTACTGGATGAATTTTTTATTATTTTACATTTTTCTTGTATCGATTTACTATCTGTTTCGCCATCAATAGATTCAATAAAATTCATAATCGTATTTAAAGGTGTTCGCAACTCGTGACTAATATTTGATAAAAAGTAAGATTTCATTTCGTTCATTTCTTCAGCTTTTTGCAAAGCAATACCTTGAGATGTTAACCCATCTTCCTTTAGTTTTTTAATTAAACTTGCCATTGAGAGTGATAAAAAAACGACCTCCAATCCTGTACCCAATTTAGAGCTGTTCTCGGTAATAAAATTGTAAGGCAAAAAACTAAAGTTTTTTAAAATAAAAATAACAAAACCAGTTATTAATGAAAGTATTCCCATTGTAAAAAACTGGTATATTACTTTTGTTTTAAGATAAATATCAATTAATGAGCTTACTATTAAAACTAATAACAATAATCCCAAACCATTTATAGCAGGATAACAATATTTAAACCATTGTGGAACAAACAAAACAATTAAAAATAATATTCCAAAAAATGAATATAAAATATTGAAAGTAAAATTTAATTTACAGCTTATATATTTTATTTTAAGATAAATTTGAGCATAATTTCCTAAGAAAAAACCAGACACAATAGCAAAAATCATTACTGCTTTATTAGAAAACCATCCTGAATATGGAGTTACAAATTGATAAAAATAACCATCCAAAGAAAACTGCAATAGTCCAATAAAAACAACATACAAGCTATAATATAAAAACACTTTATCTTTCATAGCATAAAAAAAGAAAAAGTATAAAATTGAGGTTATAAGCAACATACCATAAAAAAAGCCAAATACAATTTGTTCAAATGAAGTTTCAGCAATTAAATTTTCAGATGACCTTAATATTACTGGAGCATTGATTACTTCGCCATCACTTTTTAATTGCAAATAATAATTCCCAACTTCAAGCGGCAATAAATTTATTTTAAAAATAGTTTTTCTGTGTTGTAAAGTTCTTTCTTTAAATGGAATACTATCGCCACTTTTTTGCAATAAAATTTTACCATTAGCTTTTATTTGATAAAAATTGGCAACATCAATTATTGGTCTAGAAGTTTCAATATAGTATTGAACCTCATCGTTGGAGTCATTTTTTATTTTAAAATGAAGCCAGTAATTATCATTTGTAAAACCCAAATCGGTATTTTCATTTTTTAGGGAACTAAATTTACTTTCTGGAATTTTTATTACTTCTTTTATACTTAAATTATTATCTTTTAGGTTGATAATAGATGTGAAAGCATGAAGCGATTGCATGTCAAATTTTTTATTATTTTGCACTGTAAGTTGTGCATTGACATTAATAAAACTGCACAATAGCAGCAATAAAATGACTAAAAAAGTAGGTTTAAGCTTTTTCATCAATAGTTAGTTTAGGTTTGGGATTTAAATATACGTTAAAAAAAAGTTAATGGTTTTTTTTATTTATTTTATGTTAATTTTTAAGAACACTTAACTAATTTTGCAATCACACAATTAATACTAAAACTATTATGAAACTAGTTTTTGCCTCAAGTAATAGTAATAAAATTAAAGAGATTAAATTATTAGTTTCTTCCAAATTTGAGATTCTAAGTTTAAAAGATATTGGATGTATAGAAGAAATTCCTGAAACTGCAAGTACTATTGAAGGAAACGCAATATTAAAAGCTAATTATGTTACTCAAAAATATGGTTACAATTGTTTTGCAGACGATTCAGGATTGGAAGTAGAAATATTGAATGGAGAACCAGGTGTTTTTTCGGCAAGATATGCAGGTAAACAAAAGAATGATGATGATAATATTTCTAAATTATTGTTAAATCTAAAAGGGCAAACTAATAGGAAAGCCAATTTCAAAACAGTTGTGTGCTTGAATTTAAATGGAAAACAAAATTTATTTACAGGAATCATCAACGGAAAAATTATTGATAAAAAAATTGGAGAAAACGGTTTTGGTTACGACCCAATTTTTGTTCCAGATGACTATTCAAATACTTTTGCAGAGCTTTTTATTGAAGAAAAATCAAAAATTAGTCATAGAGGAATTGCAGTAAAACAGTTGGTTGAGTTTTTAGCTTTGAGTAATGTTTTGCAACCCTAACTAGAACTAAATTTAATAAATTAAATCAATTTATAACAGTTTTTTACTTCACAGTTAAAACACAAAACCCATAACTTACTGAAAATCAAAAAACAACAAATTAGTTTAAATGATTTTTAAAACCTACCTTTGCACCAAATTTTAAAATATAACATGAATAAATTTGAACAATTAGGTCTGAATGAATCGTTACTGCTGGCGATCAAAGATCTAGGATTTGAGAATCCGTCAGAAGTGCAAGAAAAAGCGATT
>JAYTPS010000332.1:0-4151 GCA_043747155.1 Flavobacterium sp.
GATGGGCGACTGGAAGTTGACAAGACCAGGTTTAGGATAGAAGACCCAACCAAGATTAATAAAGTTATTTTGGAATCTTCTAAAGGAAAAATTGAACTGCATTATAATGGAACAGCATGGAAAGTGAATGATCGCTTTGATGCCGATCGTCAATTGATCACTGTTCTCTTTGCTACATTGGAACAGGCCGAACCTAAGAGATCTGCCTCTGAAAGTGAGCGGAAAGCAGTGCTGGATCGTCTTACCAAAGAGGGTGTCAAGGTAAGTTTGCTCGAAGAGGACCTGCAAATTTAGTTGGAGCAATAAAAGCAGTTGCGCCATTAATTGCCAATTTTTCAAAAAAATAATTCTTGAGTTTTTGTTTTCTTTCTTCTAAATGACAAAAATAGGTGTCGCTACCATGAAATCTTATTATTAGCGGCACTTTAAATTTCATAAAAGCCGTAATTCCTGTCCAATCTGGAGCTTCAATAATATTAATTTCTTCTGAAATTATTACTTTATTAATATAATTTTGTATGTGTTTTCTATAGAAATACCATTTACCAAAGCGGTATTTTTTATCTTCTATAAAATAAAATTTTAAACCATTATCTGTAAAAATTTCGGTGCTTTTTTGACCGTAAATAAAAATAAAAACTTCCACTTTTTGCTTTACTAATGCTTCAGCCAAATTTTTTATACTAGTACCTAAACCACCTGAATGGCTAGTTTTAGAATGTGGATATTCTGAAGTTAGAAAAGCTATTTTCATCTTAATTTATTAAATAAATCTTTTAAAATAAAGGTAGTGAAAATTTTTGCTCCTTTACTGTTTAAATGACCACAAGAGGAAAAATACTTATCTTCATTTATTACATTTTCGTAATTTATTATTTCAGGATATACTTTTTTTATTTTGTCAAAATAATCAATTCCAATTGTGTTTTTACACATAGGTGTTGAAATTACAATTAAGTTAATATTATTATCTTGACATGTTTTTTTAATTTCTTCGTAGCTTTTACTCTTTTTTGGAAATCTTTTTAACAAATCATATTTCATATTTTTACCTTCACTGTTAAGAGGATAAAACCCAAAATTATCTATATCGTTTGATTTTTTCTTAATTGCAGAAAAAAACATTTCTCTAAATCCAATTTTTACATCAAAATTAATATATCTATAAAATGGAATGTAGTATAGTTTATTAAACTCCGGAATTAATTTATAATGATTTTTAGTTGTATTGGACACCTGTAAATATGGCATAAATAATGCACGAGTTCCTTCGGAAAATCCATCAGTATTTATATTTAAATCTACTTCTAAAATTATGTTCTTAATTTTATAATTTCGCTCAACCATTAACTTTAACATTAATGCTGTTTCATTTAAACTTGCACCACTTTTTCCGTAATTAAAAGTTTTTATTCCGCTGTCGTTAAATACTTTAGCATCAAAATGGTTGTTTGCTCTTGATGATCCTAAAAAAATTAAATCAAAATTTTTGTTCTTAGAATTGTAAATATTTACAATTTTGTTCCTGCTATTTGTATTTAAATAAACTAAAGTATAAGTTGCATCAAGTAATATTGCACTTATTACAATTACAACAATTATTTTTATTATATAAAATACAAACTTTTTCATTAAAACTGAAAATATATAAATTCTTTATAATCTGTATAAACTCCCAAAGCAAAAAGTGCTAAAATACAAATTGCTATTTTTAGTAAACTAAATTTACCTGAAATTGGTTCTTGTTTTAATCTGTTTCTCCACTCAATAATAACAAATACTAGTATCATAATTACTATTTCATAATTGTAGCGTTCTATACTAAAATATTGAAATGAAAAATTTCTATCTACAAAAATGCGTTTACAATATTGCAAAGCATCTGATATAGTTTTTGCTCTAAAAAATATCCATGCAAAGCATGTTAATGCAAAAGTTAACGTTATACTAACTACCGTTTTAAAATTTAGTTTTGGAGCATCAATATTTACTCTGTTTTTATTAATTAATAATAACGGAATAAAATAAAGTGCATTTATAAATCCCCAAGCAATAAATGTAAAATTTGCACCATGCCAAAAACCACTTACAAGAAAAATAACAAATGTGTTTCTTATTTTATACCATATTCCGCCTTTGCTTCCTCCAAGTGGTATATATAAATAATCTTTAAACCACGATGAAAGTGAAATGTGCCATCGTCTCCAAAATTCTGCAATATCTCTAGAAAAATAGGGATAATTAAAATTTCGTAATAAATCTATTCCAAATAGTTTTGATGTTCCTAATGCAATATCCGAATATCCTGAAAAGTCGCCATAAATCTGAAAAGCAAAGTATATGGTTCCTAAAATTAATGATAAAGAATTCATAGAAGTATAATTATCAAAAATTTCATTTGCATATATTGCACATGTATCTGCAATAACTACTTTTTTTACTAAACCCCAAATTATTTGATGAATTCCTTCTTTAGCTTTTTCTAAATTAAATTCTCTTTTTACTTTTACTTGTGGTAATAAATGGGTTGCTCTTTCTATTGGTCCGGCAACTAATAATGGAAAATAAGAAACAAAAAGTGAGTAGTCAATAAAGTTCGTTTCGGCTTTAATTTTTTTATTATATATATCAATTACATAAGATAATCCATGAAAAGTATAAAATGAAATTCCAACAGGTAGAATTACATTGATTAATAACGGATTGGCATTAAACCCAAAACTTCTAATTAATTCTGTAAAAGAGTTTATAAAAAAATTGTAATACTTAAAAACACCTAGAAATCCGAGATTAATACTAATGCTTAACCAAAACCAAAATTTTCGTTGTTCATTGGTGCTGCTTTTTTCAATTTTTAACGCTGTAAAATAATCTAAAAACGTAGAAAAAATTAATAAAAATAAGAAACGCCAATCCCAACAAGAATAAAAATAATAACTTGCAAGAATTAAAACTATATTTTGTTGTTTTTTAGATTTAATTGGCGAAAACCAATAAATCAAAAAAACTAATGGTAAAAAAACGGCAAAACTTATTGAATTAAAAAACATTATTTTTTTGTAATTGTGTCTATAAATTCCCAAATAACATTTGAAGCTTCTGTAGGTTTTAAACCAACAATTGTTTCAAACCATTTTTTCCCTTCAACAACATTAGATAATTTTTCGTCAAGAATATTTTTAACAATTGTTGTTAATTCATTTTTATGGTAAACAAAAAGTGCTGCATCTTGAGAAGGCATCGATCTAAAGTGAATGTAATTATAATTTTGACCAATATCTCGAATTCCTTTCTGGAGTGTTGGCTGCTCGTAGTTAAAAAATAAACATGATTTGTTATGTGCTACAAAGTCGAAAACCATTGATGATGCAATATTACCAACAAACTCTGAATGTTCACAAATATTAGATTGCAAAGCAAAATCTTCTTTAGTTGGCATAATTTCGTTCCAACTGTTACCAACAGGTCGCCATAATGGATCAATTGAAATTATTACATCTTTATATTTTTGCAATACATCATTATATCGAGTAGTAAAATCGACTGGGCATTTGCGATAAATAATTGCTAAATTGTATCCTTGATTGTTTAATTCTTTTACAGAAATGGCCAAATCTTCTAAATAATATTGATCTAATGGCGATGTAACAATATCGTCTCCAGAAAAGCAAATGTATTTTTTATTTATATCTAAATTATATTGCTTAAAAAACTCATCTTTTGTTTGTAATAATGATTTGTCAAAATGGCTTTCAAACTGAGGAGTTCCTGAAACAAAAATATTTTCTTGTTTTACATAAGGACAATACATTAAAACTTCTTTTTTCATGTGTTCGCTCCAAACAAAATAAAAATCTGTTTCTACCAATGTTGTTGCTTTGGGCAAATTATCCCATGAAAAAATAAAAGTTGCCGTTGGAATTCCTAAATCTTGTGCGGCTAATATTGGAGCAATGGCTTGTGTTGGCCTTTGATTAGTGCAAAAAACAAAATTGGGTTTGTGATGTTCTAATTGTTTTTTACAATAACTGTATTTGGATGTTTTACGCTCTAATTTTTTTATACTATTTCTAACAAAGTTATTTCCTGCATTATTGGAGCAAAAAAACACAAAAATATCAACTAAAATACTTCTATAAAAGTTTGAAAAA
>JAYTPS010000333.1:0-2766 GCA_043747155.1 Flavobacterium sp.
TTTTTATTTTCTATTAATGCATTTTCAAATAGCGACAAGGTACTTTCTCTTTCTTTTGGTTTGTCGCGTAAATCGTCTTTTTGCCAAGGAACATCAATATCTGTTAAAAAAAACAAATCATATTTATGTTTTTTTGCTGCTTTTTCAATTGAGGTATCGCATTTTTTATAGTTAATATCTGAAAAAACTTTGGTTACCATTAAATTTGTGTCACAAAAAAGATATTTATTGGCAGATGAAATTGCTTCGTTTTCTAATTTTATTTGTCCAATTGCAATTGGAAGTAAATCTTCAAATTGGCAAATTAATTTTTTGTTATCCCATAAATTTTGCAAATATTTGCGTGCAAATTCAGCAATGCAAGTTGTATTGAATACTTTTGCAAGTTGTTGAGCCAAAGTAGTTTTTCCTGTAGATTCTGGACCATACAAGGCAATTTTTATTATTTCTGATTGTAACTGTTTAAGGTTTTCTTCCATTCTAAATAGCCAAAAATGGCAATTATTGTAAATAATATATATTGAATACTTGTAAAAGTATATCCTTTAGCAAAATATAAAGGAATTGAAATGACATTTCCTATTATCCAAAGTATCCAATTTTCTAATTTTCGTTTTGCCATTAGCCACATTGCTACAAAGAATACTCCTGTAATAAATGTATCAACATAGGACATCCAAGTTGTAAATTTATTAAAAATAAGGTAGATTGCAATAACAAATAGTATGGTTAAGAAAAAAATTAAAATAGCTAGTTTTTTTTCACGAATTGAAGTTTTAGAAATTGGATAAATAAATTGGTTTTCTTTTTTACGTGTCCAAAGATACCATCCATAAATACTCATTACAAAATAATATCCGTTAATCATCATGTCACCTAATAATGTCCACTTCCATAACAGATAAACATAGATTGAAGTGTTGATTAAACCTGTTGGAAATACTAAAATAGAATCTTTTTTGGCAAACCAAACACTTAGTAATCCAAAAATTACAGCTGTAATTTCTAAAACTATTTCATAGGTTGGATAGTTGTTATATTGTTCAAAAAGGTATTCTAGCATTTGATTAACGATTGTTGATTGTAGAGTTTTAATTTAAGAATTAAAAAAATTAATGTCGTTTTCAAAAGCGGTTCCAATTACAACAACATCTGCTCCTGAATTATAAACATTTTCGATTTCTTGATTGGAACGAATTCCGCCACCCACAATTAATGGAACGCTTATATTTTTTGAAACTAATGAAATCATTTCAGTTGGAACAGCAAATTTTGCACCACTTCCAGCTTCAAGATAAATTAATTTATTACCTATAAACTCGCCTGCTTGAGCAGTTTGCAATGCATATTGATAATTTTTTCGGTCTAATGGTTTAGTTTTGCTAACTCTTTCAACTGCCGTTTCATTGCCGCTTTCTATTAAAATATATCCTGTTGAAATTACCTCAAGATTGGTTTTTTTTAGAATTGGCACAGCATTTACTTGATGTTCTATTAAATAATCGGGGTTTCTACCTGATAGTAATGTTAGAAATAAAATTGCATCAGCTTTGTCAGAAATTTGGGATGGATTTCCTGGAAATAACAGAAATGGTAAATTTATTTTTGATTTTAATTTAGTAATTAATTCATTTAAATTTGTTCCATTAAATGAACTTCCGCCTACAAATATATGTGTTGCTGGTGATTTATTTATTTTTAGAATCAAATGCGAAAGGTTTTCTAAGTCCAACTTATCTGGATCTAGTAGAATGGCTAGGAGTTTTTCGCCTTTGGCTTTTGAATATAATATTTGTTGGTAAATGTTTGTCATTGTTATTGCCACGGATAAAAAGGATTTAACAGATTCTCGCGGATTTTAATTTATAATTGAATTAAAGCAACAAACAAATATATAATCTTCTTCAGAATCAAATTGTATTTTGAACCTTTCTTCTTTGTTGTTAAATTTTAATGTTGCCGTTGTTGTTTTATCTTCAAATGAAAAATCGTCTTCAAAAATATGGTTTGGAAAACTAATACCTTTTTCGTTTTTAATTTTAAAAATACTTTCTTTAATTCCCCAAACAACAGTAGCTTTCTTAATTTTTTCCTGTTCAGAAAGTTTATCTAAAAAATAAATATTCATGAATTTTGGGGCAATTCGT
This sequence comes from Flavobacterium sp., assembly GCA_043747155.1. GTDB lineage: Bacteria > Bacteroidota > Bacteroidia > Flavobacteriales > Flavobacteriaceae > Flavobacterium. The sequence continues at coordinate 2,148 of JAYTPS010000333.1, forward strand.
AACGTTTTTTCTTTCATAATTTCAATATCTAAACCAATATTTTCGCTACTAATTGCCAATGCAGAAAATTCATGCGAATGTGAAATTGAAATATGAACTTCATTAATACTGCATGCTTGTGATTTTATGTGAGGTTTTCCGAATTCGTCATAAAACAAGTCAAAATCAGAATAATCATTGTGTTGCAACAACATTCTAACAGCCAAAAACCCTTTTTGATGACTTTGTGATTTCATTGTTTCTAATCGAGCTAAAGAGGAATCTTTTAGCTTAACTTGACTGAAAAGCACATCAAAATCTTCTGTAATCTTCCAAAGATACAGCTTAGTGTTGTTAGACAAATAAATAACTTTATGTAATGGCATTTAGTATATTACTGTTTTTCAAAAGATTAAACAATTAAACATTTCATAAATTTGAAAATAAATTATTAAAATCAAAACCTATGTTGTAATTTTGCACCAAATTATAAAAAACAAATATACATAATAGATGAGTACACAAACATTACCTTATGTAGCTTTTAAAGTGAAAGATATTTCACTTGCGGCTTGGGGAAGAAAAGAAATTGAATTGGCAGAAGCTGAAATGCCGGGACTAATGGCGCTTCGTGCGGAGT
>JAYTPS010000334.1:0-2860 GCA_043747155.1 Flavobacterium sp.
CCTTAATAGTTTAAATTTTTCTAAATATTATTTTCATTAACTTTGAAAAATATTAAAAAAACTTTGCGCCTATGCGCCTTCGAGGCAAAACAAATAAAAAAATGAGCAAAATATTAATCATAGAAGACGAAGCATCAATAAGACGAGTCTTAACCAAAATACTATCCGAAGAAAGCGTTACTTACCAAGTAGAAGAAGCCGAAGATGGTGCGCAAGGATTTGAAAAAATAAAAAATACAGATTACGATTTAGTTCTTTGCGATATAAAAATGCCAAAAATGGATGGCGAAGAATTACTAGAAGCCGTAAAAAAAATAAAACCAGAAATTCCAATTGTTATGATTTCTGGTCATGGCGATATGGAAACAGCCATAAATACAATGCGACTTGGCGCTTTCGATTACATTTCTAAACCACCAGATTTAAACCGATTGTTAAATACAGTTCGCAATGCATTAGACAAAAAGCAACTCGTTGTAGAAAATAAGATTCTAAAGAAAAAAGTTAGTAAAAACTATGATATGATTGGTAATTCAGAACCAATAAATCATATAAAATCTATAATAGAAAAAGTGGCTACAACTGACGCTAGAGTTTTAATAACTGGACCAAACGGAACAGGAAAAGAACTAGTTGCTCATCAATTACACGAAAAAAGTGAACGAGCTAATTTTCCATTAATAGAAGTAAACTGCGCAGCAATTCCTTCAGAATTAATAGAAAGTGAATTATTTGGACACGTAAAAGGTGCTTTTACATCTGCCATAAAAGACAGAGCAGGAAAATTTGAAGCTGCCGATGGTGGCACCATTTTTCTAGACGAAATTGGCGATATGAGTTTGGCTGCTCAGGCAAAAGTTCTTCGTGCATTACAAGAAAGTTTAATACAACGAGTAGGCGCAGACAAAGACATAAAAGTAAATGTTCGTGTTGTTGCTGCAACCAATAAAGATTTAAAAACAGAAATTGCCGAAGGTCGTTTTCGTGAAGATTTATACCATCGTTTGGCAGTAATATTAATCAAAGTTCCTGCATTGAATGATCGACGTGATGACATACCTTTGCTCTTAGAACATTTTACAGTAAAAATAGCCGAAGAACAAGGAAATGCACAAAAATCATTTTCATCAGAAGCTATTAAATTATTGCAAGAATACGACTGGACAGGAAATATCCGTGAGTTAAGAAACGTTGTAGAACGACTAATAATTCTTGGAGGAAACCAAATTTCTGAAATGGATGTTAAGTTATTTGCTAGTAAATAAATTATTTCACAAAGATGAACTAAATAAACACAAATAAACACTAAGATAATTAAATAATTCTGTGAACCTTTTAAATCTTTGTGTATCTCTGAGTAACAAAAAAAATATGCAATTAAAAAAAATAAATACAAACCTACACCAAGCATTAACTGAACACAATTTACTTGAAGCAAATAAAATGCAACAAGACACTTTTTCAACCATAAAAAGTGGCGCCGATGCTGTAATTCAATCGCCAAAAGGAACAGGAAAATCTACCACTATAGTGTTGAACGTCATTCAAAGAATGGAAAAAACAATGGGCGAAAGTACACGTGCTTTGATAATTGTAGAGAATAAAGAAAAAGTGCTAGAAATGGAGGAACTCTTTTTAAAGTTTGGAACCTACACCGATTTAAGTATTCTTGGAGTTCACGATAAAGGCGATGTTGATTATGACAAAAATATAATTTCTTTAGGATTAGATATTCTTATTGGCACACCAAATAGAGTTAATGCATTATTTGCCTCGGCAGGATTTAATATGAACACCATAAAAATGTTTGTCGTTGATGATGCAGATGTACTTTTTAGAAATAGAATGGACGCAATAATAATGCGACTTTCTGCAAGTGTAGAAAAAACACAACGAATATTTTTTTGCACAGAAATTACAGAAAGAGTAGAATCATTGTCCGAAAAAATAATGATTGAACCAGTTTTCTTTGAAATGGAAGAGTAGTGTTCAGTATTCAGTTTTTAATGTTCAGTGAGATAAATATATTTTTATAATTTTATTAAATAAAATAAAAAAAGCAACAAAAAAAAGCAATTTAAAAATGGGATTAATTAAAATATTTTCTGGAACCGAAATTCTAGCATTATCATTGCAAGAAAAAATAGAATCAACAGGAATTAATACAGTTATAAGAAATAATAATCAAGCCAATGTTTTGCCAAGTATTCAAAATGTAAAAGCTGTAGAACTTTTTATTCAAGAAACCGATTTTTCAAAAGCAAATCCTATTATTGAAGAATTTCGATTGAGTATATAAATTTGTATATTTGACATTAAATAATTAAAATTACGAATATTGCTGCAAAAAAAATCGAATTACTTGATTGGTTACTTCATATAAATGATGAAAACAAATTAAAAAAAATTATTGCTTTAAAATCTGTTTTAGATAAAGATGTTGTTGCTCATACAATTAGTGGTTATCCTGTTGATAAAGAAGAATATATTATAAGATAAAGATCAGATAAGAGAATTTCTTCTGGTAAATTTACAACAATTGAAGATTTAGAAAAAGAAATTGTGAGTTCGATAAATAATTGTCGGGATTTAGATTGTATAGAAAATAATTTAAGAAATAATTATGTCAATCCTACTGAAAATAATTTAACAGAATTATTTAATTATGTAAGAGAGGTTAGAAATAATTCATCAAATTGGGATTAATTATGAAAACAAAAACTTTTATGATATTAGTAATCTTTTTTTTTATTTCATGTACGGATAGAAATGAAAAAGAGTATAGAAATTATATAGTTGAAATTAATAATTCAACTACTGTTAGTTTAACTATTGAAGGATATAATTCGGAAAATAATTT
>JAYTPS010000335.1:0-3961 GCA_043747155.1 Flavobacterium sp.
GCCGATTCCGTTGTCTTTTACGGTTATATTTACATTTTTATCTACTTGTTTTACAGCAACAATTATAGATTTTTCAAATTGCTCTTCTGGAATGGCTTGGATGGCATTTTTAACTAAATTGGTAATAATTCTAACCAATTGTGTTCTGTCCATTATAGTGATAATTTCTTCTTCTTTACTTTCAAAATATACATATTCTTCATTAAAAATATCCAATGAAAACTCTACGACTTCAACAACATTTAGGGTTTCGTTTTGTTGTGCTGGCATTGAGGCAAAATTAGAAAATGCTGATGCAACTGAACTCATGGTATCAATTTGCTGAATTAATGTCTTAGAATAATCGTCAAGTTTTTGTTTTAAATTTGGATCGTTTGCGTCAAATTTTCTTTGAAAACTTTGCACTGTCAATCGCATTGGTGTTAACGGATTTTTAATTTCGTGTGCTACTTGTTTAGCCATTTCGCGCCAAGCTTGTTCACGTTCACTCTGTGCCAACATTGTAGCACTTTCTTCTAATTTGTCAACCATTGCGTTATAAGCTTTTATTAACGAATTTATCTCGCGACTATTTGCTTCAATAACAATTTTTTCGTTCTTTTGATTTAAACTTGTTTCATTAATTTTATCGGAAATTGTTTTTAAAGATTGAGTGATATAGGAAGCTAAGAAATAAGCCAAAGCAAAGGCAATAATTAGCATAAAAAAGTAAACCTGACTTAATCTAATTAAGAATTCTTGAATTTCATTTTCATAAAAACTATCGTCTTCAACATAAGGTAAATTTAGAATTCCCAATGGTTTGAATTTGTCATCTTTAATTTGACTAAAGGAAGATCGGTTTTTTACACCTTCAAAACTTTTAATATCTACATAACGTTTTTCAATTGAAGACTGCACCAGTTTTATAATATATTTTGGAACTGGTGGCGAAATACTATCAACAGAAAAAGAAGCTTTAGAAGATTTAAGTAGATTTCCTTTTAAACTATAGATGTTTATTTCAATATTATGAATGTCTGACAATTCATTAATTTTATCTTTAAAAATATAGGGAATATATTTCTCTGTAAGTGGATATGTAGTTGTTGAGAGGATATAATTAATGTGTTCTTTTACAGCATCTTCTTTTCTTTCAAGTCGTTCTTGATGGTAGTTTCGCGCTTCGTTTTTAAACTGAATTACCGATATGGAAGCCATTAAAATGGATGCAATTAATATCAATACAATCATCGATAGGAAAATCCTAATTCGAAGTGAAAGCATTGACATTTTAAAGTTTTTTAGCATTTTTTTAGTAATTAGTGATTAGTGAATAGTGAATAGTAAGATGCTAATTACTATTCACTATTCACTAATTATTTTTTTCTCTTATTCGCTTGTAAAATTTAAATCCAAGCATAATGATAATTGAAAAAAGAAAAATTCCGAATACGCCATAAACCCAGTTGAAAGCATTTTTTAAAATTACTAAAAAAACTACTGCAAACAATATTATTGTTGCGCCTTCGTTCCACAATCGCATAAAATTGGATGAGTATTTTATTTCATCTCGTTGCAATTGAGTGTAAATTTGTTGGCATTTAAATTGATATAAATACAGTGCAAAAACAAAGCCAAGTTTAACGTGCATCCAAGACATTTGTAACCAAACAGGATTTAAAATTAGTAACCAAACCGCAAAAATTGTTGCTAAAATTGAACTTGGCCAAGTAATAATATACCAAAGTCGGTACGTCATTATTTTATATTGTTTTTGTAAAATTTCTTTTTCTGGCGATGTTTTTTCACTAGCTTCTATTTGATAAACAAACAAGCGAACAATATAAAATAATCCTGCAAACCAAGTTATTACGAAGATTAAGTGTAGTGATTTTATGTAGTTGTAAAGTTCCATAAAAACTAATTTTCTAAAATTAATTTACTATTGTGCAAACCTTTTCTACTCTTTAATAAAAAAGTGTTTATTTCTTCTTTTTTGAGAATATTCTTTACACCATTTTTAATTATAACTATTGAGTCTATTCTTTTAGAAATTTCAACTATTTCTTCTTTATTCCAATTACCTAATCCATAACCATAAATTTGGGATAATTTAAAAGTTGAGTCAATTTTAATAATCCTATCATATTTCATTTGATTTTCTTTATTATTTGGAAAAATTGTTTGATTTCCATATATTGAAATTGAAGATTTCACGTCATTTTTTTGAAGAATAAGAGTTTGAGTAGGATCACAACTTACAAATAAAATAGCTGACATAAATAGTATAAATTTTATGTGATTGTTATTTTTCATACGCAAAAATTAAGTGTATAATCTATTCTCTTTATTTTATTTTCTCCCAATCTTTAATCCATCCAGCAACAGTTGCACACCATTCGTCGCCGTCATTCATACAAGGAATTGCCATGAATTCTTCGCCACCATGATGTAAAAATTGTTCATTGGCTTCCATTGCAATTTCTTCTAGTGTTTCTAAACAATCACTAACAAAAGCTGGTGTTACAACTGCTAATTTCTTGATTCCTTTTTCGGGCATTTTATTTATTTCAACATCTGTATATGGTGTAAGCCATTTGTCGCCAGCCAATCTAGATTGAAATGTTTGACTATATTTTCCTTCTGGAATTCCTAAATGTTTTACAACTTGTTTTGTAGTTTCATAACATTGATGACTGTAGCAAAATTCGTGTGCTGGTGATGGTGTATCACAACAAGTTCTGTCTATTTTACAATGCGATTTTGTAATGTCTGTTTTTCTAATATGACGTTTTGGAATTCCATGATACGAAAACAGTAAATGGTCATAATCAAAAGTATCTAAATTACTTTTTATAGAATTTGCCAATGCTTTAATATAACTTGGTTTGTTATAAAAAGCAGGAACAATTGTGAATTTCATTTCAGGAAAATGCTTTGCACGAAGTTCTTCTGCCAAAACTAAAATAGTAGTTGTAGAAGCCATTGCATGTTGCGGATACAAAGGAAAAAGCATCACTTCATTAACACCTTTATCCTTTAATTCTTGTAATCCTTTTAAGATTGTCATTGTTCCGTAACGCATGGAAAGCGCGACTGGAATGTCAACTAAATTTTGTACTTTTTTAGTCATTCGTTTCGAAATAACTACGAGTGGCGAACCTTCGTCCCACCAAATTTTGGCATAAGCTGCAGCCGATTTTTTAGGACGAGTTTGCAAAATAATTCCTCGAACTAACAAAGCACGCAATAAAAACGGAACGTCTATAACGTATTTATCCATTAAAAATTCGTCTAAATAAGGTTTAACATCTTTGGCTGTTGGACTTTCTGGTGAACCTAAATTTACTAATAATACTCCTTTCATAAATATAATTTTTTTTCATTATTGTCATTCCGAAGAATGAGGAATCTCTGCAAAAGTAATTAAACTTGATTTTTTAATTATTTGATTAACACTTTTTTATTGATTGTTTGATGGATTAGGGTTATTTAATTTTATATTTTTAAAAATAATTTCTAATTCTGAAATTTCAATTCCACCACTATTTTCTATATCTTTATTTTCTTTGTCTTTGCCAATTAAATAATACATCTGGCATTCTAGACATATTTTTATAATCCCAATAACTTTATTAGATTTTTTTAAAATTAAAATATCTCTATATTTAGGAATACAAGCGGTTGTGTATGCACTAGTAAAAGTTGAGTTATTAAGAAATTCTTTGATATCAGATTTTGAAATTTTATTACTTATAAATTTCTCTGAATTCAATTCAGTATAAAATAATGAATCGTTAAGTTTATTTGGAAAGTCATCTTCTAATATCTTGATATAATTTAAATCAGATTTTTCAACTAATCGATTTAGAAACTGAGAATTATAATTTTCATCTATTGAATAGTATTGTACGCTATCAAAATCTGTGAAAATTGACTTTTCTGAGCAAGAATAAAATATAATAACAAATAATAAAAT
>JAYTPS010000336.1:0-3062 GCA_043747155.1 Flavobacterium sp.
TAACTGAAAAAACAAAATTAAAATTTCAATTTATTTCTGATAATTATATTGCAATAATAAACGATAAAAACCTCGATAAACCCTTGTGTGGTTATCTTAAAGAAGAAATTACAAACCAAGTAATTCAATTTGCAAATATTAAAATTTTAGGCACAAATAACGTATTTGCCAGTGATGAAAATGGTTATTTTGAACTCCAATCAAAGTTACCAAACGATATTGAAATTACACATGTAAATTATGAAAAATTAATATACAAACCAATTGATTTATACAAAACCAATTGCCCAATATTGTATTTAAAACAACTTACAAATGAGCTTGAAGAGGTTGTAACTCAAAACTATTTAACCAAAGGTATTTTTAAAAAACTTGATGGAACTCTTGAAATAAAACCAAAAAGATTTGGAATTCTTCCTGGCTTAACTGAACCCGATGTTTTTGAAACCTTAAAACAAATTCCAGGCGTTTCAAGTACTGATGAAACCATTTCAAACATTAGTGTTAGAGGTGGAACTCATGACCAAAACCTTTTTTTATGGAACGGTATTAGATTGTTTCAAACCGGACATTTTTTTGGGTTAATATCTGCATTAAATCCTAATTTGGCACAAACTATTAAGATTACAAAAAATGGAAGTTCACCTTTTTATGGCGAAAGTGTCTCTAGCGTAATTGATATTTCTACTCACAGCACCAATATTGAAAAAACCACCGGTTCGCTTGGTATAAATATGATAAATATTGATGGTTATGCTAAATTTAAAACCTTCAAATCATCTAATTTAGAAATTAGCGCTAGAAGATCACATACAGATATTATTAACTCACCAACATATAAAAGCTACTACAACAGAATTTTTCAAAACACTGCAATTACAAATTTAAATAACAACGAATTAATTAATTACAATAATGATGTAAGGTTTTATTTTTATGATTTTACAGCTCAATTTAAACAAAAAATAAACTCTAAAATAAATTTTTCATTAGATGTAATTTCAATTAACAACTTGTTAGATTTAAAAGAAAGTAAAATTGAAAACGCAACATTAATATCGAAAAATAGTTTTCTTGAACATCAAACACTTGGAGCTAACATTGCTGTGAAAATAAACTGGAATAAAAAAAGTCAAACAGAAATAAATGGTTATGGTTCTTATTATAAAATTACTTCTGAAAATGAGTCTATTACTAATAATCAAATATTTAATCAAGAAAACACAATTTTAGACACAGGATTTCGATTTAGAAATAGTTATCAAATAAATAATAAACTAAAATTTAATAGTGGCTATCAATTTAATGAAATTGGAATTAAAAATTTTGATCAAATTAATAGTCCAGTTTTTTTAAGACGAATTAAAGATGTTTTAAGAATTCATGCTTTGGTTGGCGAAATAAAATATGATTCAGAAAACCAAAAATTAAAAACTGCATTTGGTATTCGTCAAAATTATATAGAGCAACTTAACGAATTTATTTTTGAACCAAGGTTTCAATTTAATTATGCCGTTTCTAATTCGTTTTTTATTGAAGTTCTTGCCGAAAAGAAAAGTCAAGTTACTTCACAAATTGTTGATTTACAACAAGATTTTTTGGGTATAGAAAAAAGACGTTGGATATTATCTAACAATACAACTATTCCAATAATGAAAAGTAATCAGGTTTCTGTTGGTTTTACTTTTAAAAAAAACAATTGGCTGTTAACTTTAGATAATTTTTACAAATCGGTAACAGGAATTACTAGCATGAGTCAAGGTTTTCAAAATCAATTAGAATTTGAAAAAATCAATGGCAGTTATACCGTAACTGGCTCTGAATTTTTAATTCAAAAACAAATTAAGCAATTTACTGCATGGCTGAGTTATACCTATACAACAAACAATTACAATTTTAAAAGTTTTTCGACACCAGTTTTTGCCAACAATTTCGAAATAAATCACACTATTGGAATGGCATTAATTTATGATTATAAAAAACTTAAATTTGCACTAGGTTCAAGATGGTTTACTGGAAAACCAAATACAATTCCATCAAGTAATTCGCCAGTGTTTACTACTCCAGGAAATCCAGAAATTGCTTATAACTTTCCGAATTCTTCAAATCTTGACGATTATTTTCAAACCAATTTTTCAGGAAGTTATGGATTTGATGTTTCTAAAAAAACACTATTAAATTTTGGTTTTTCCGTTCAAAATATCCTTGATAATAAAAGTACTATCAACCAAAATTATAGAATAAATCAAAACACAAGTTCTATTGAGCAAGTAAATACTTTTTCGTTAGAAAGAACTTTTAATGCTTTTATTAGGTATAGTTTTTAAAAGTGTTCAGATAAAATATCAAAGCTTTTTATATTTACATTCTTTCTGGAACATCAATACCTAAAAGTTGAAATGCCAATTTTATTGTTTCGGCAACTTTTTTAGACAATTGAACTCTAAATATTTTTTTATCTTGATTTTCTTCTCCTAAAATAGATACATTTTGATAAAAAGAATTAAATTCTTTAACCAAATCATAAGTATAATTGGCTATTAATGCTGGACTATGATTGTGTGCCGCATTTTGAATTGCTTCTGGAAACAACGAAACTTGCTTTAATAATTCTTTTTCTTTTGGATGCAAATCAATACTTACATTTTGCGTTGTATCAAAAGTTGCTTTTCTTAATATTGATTGAATTCGAGCAAAAGTATATTGAATAAATGGTCCTGTATTACCAGCAAAATCTACAGATTCTTCTGGATTAAATAACATAGATTTTCTTGGATCTACTTTTAGCATATAATATTTCAAAGCACCAAGACCAATAGTTGTATATAATTTTTCTTTTTCTTCGTTAGAATAACCATCAAGTTTGCCCAATTCTTCTGAAATTTTTTGAGCAGTAGTTGTCATTTCTTCAATTAAGTCATCAGCATCTACAACTGTTCCTTCACGAGATTTCATTTTTCCAGATGGCAATTCTACCATTCCATAAGATAAATGATAAAGATTATTTGCCCAATCAAAACCTAATTTTTTTAGAATTAAAAACAATACTTTAAAATGATAAT
>JAYTPS010000337.1:0-4704 GCA_043747155.1 Flavobacterium sp.
TGGTGTAGAAGGTATAAGTTTGTATGATTTGCAAATGGAAAATGCTGCAATTATTCGCAAAGCTGCAAGAGAATTATCAGTACAAGCAGGAAGTTTACGATTTGTAAAAGACATCAATGCAAACGATTATATTTTGTTAATACGAAATACTGTTGATGATTTTAGATTGCTGTTTATAGAATGGGTAAAAACATTTGACATCAACAATTACATTCCAGATTCTTGGGGATTATTTAATCCGCCAGGAGTTTTTCCAGAAGATTATTTTAAAGATGATAATGGTTTGCCTTATGATTCTAAAGAAAAATTAGAAAATTATGATAGAAATTATAACGACTTTTTAAATTTTGATGATGATGAAGATGATAAAAATTAAAATCATTAAGTAATTTTGAGAGAAATCAAATAATCAAGTTGATAATCCTTCGACTGTACTTCGGCTTCGCTCAGCATAAACTACCTCAAAGACAAACCATCTAAAATTTAAAATTATGTATCATTTCGACATTTACTGAGAAATCACATAATCAAAATCAAGTTAATAATTGAAATTGAAATTGATATTGATATTGATATTGATATTGTAATTACTCAACAACAATCTTCTTAACAAAACTCTTTCCATCATAACTAATTTTAGCAAAATAAATTCCAGCTTGTAAATCTACAGCTATTTGTTTTTCGTTAGTAACAATTTCTTTCAAAACCATTGAACCAATTGTATTATAAATTTCAATTGTACTTTCGTTATTAATTCCAGAAATAGTAATAAAATCTTTAGCAGGATTTGGATAAACTACAACTTTATCTTCTGTAAAACTAGTATTAGATAATGTCGAAAACCAAGGTTGACCAAAATTGGCTCCAAATATATAATCAGCCAAATTTGGATAATCTATAAACGGATTTCTATTTACTTGCCAAGTATAAATATAATTGTTTCTGTTCATTTCAAAATCGTCTTTTAAATCAGTCGCATTCCATTGTAACAATAATGCCAAATCTCCAATTTGTCCAACTGTAGTATTGGCTGGATTTCCGTTTACAACACTCAAGCCATTGTATCGTACTGCCATGTAAAATAATGCTCTAGCAACATCGCCACGCCAACTTCCTTGTGTTCCAGCTGGACCAATATATTCTCCATAATCTTTATTGCTTCGCAAGCTGTTTTCTGGACCATCTTCGGCTCGAATATGATGCGCATCAGCATGTCCAGCCAAAATATCATTAGCATCAGTTGGTAACCATACATTTATTCCATCAGGAATTCCCGAAGTTCCATCTGTAAATCCACCTCGTGATTGCGGATAAATATGCTCTCTATTCCATTTTCCAGTATTTATTCCTGTTTCTTGCAAATCTAATTTTGATCTTGGTTGTTCAACATACATTAACCAAACTTGATTGCTATTTAATGGGTTCTGGTCGCATGCTTTTAATATTGTTTCTATATCACCATAATTATGTTCTCTAACTATACTTGGATTGGCAATAATACTCTGTAATGCTTGTTTTAATACCGTACCAGAAAGTCCTTCTAAACTAGAATAATATCCTGTTGGTGCTGTGCTAGAAATTATTCCATAAGTTGGATTTAATGGTGTTCCAAATGGTAATGTGTAAAAATCATTATCAATTATTCTGATTTCAATATTATCATTCAATCTGTTAAAACCTGATGGAACTGAAGTATAACGAACTTTTGCAATTTCATCGCCTTCGTCAATAACATCATCAATTAATGTTATAAATGTTGTAAAACTATTTGCTCCTATGGGAATTGAAACTGCAACATTTCCTGAATAATCTGATGTGTTAAAATTTCCACTTGAAAGTGATATATTAAAATTAGTTGAAGAAGTTACGTTAGTTTGGGTTGTAATTGTTATACTAAAAACTTGTCCTTCGTTATATTGTAATGAATTTACAACAATAGACAATCCATTGTAGATAAAACCACTTCCATCATTATTTGCACCTGGAGTTGGTGTTTTGGTTTCATAAGTACCATCATTTTTACGTTGAATTGATTGAGTTGTTTGCAAACCATTGGCATTTTCATCAATCTGAGAAGTTACACCTAAAAATGCCATTAATGCAGTTGCATCTACATCAGCAGTGTCATAAACCAAAGCATCTATTAAATTGGTTGTAGTTGCTTGGGTTAAATTTGGAAAATCGGATGAATTACCCAAATATAATCCAACACCATCTGGACCATTTTGAAAAATATTATCTGGCAATAATTTTAAAGGAACAGGCGAAACTAAAGCATTTCCTATAACAAAAATTCCATTTACATCAGTTGTATTTCCATCTAAATCTATAACATAATAGCTCAAATTGGCTTGAGATCCAGTTCCATTAAATAAGACTAAAACATAACCATCTAACGCAAAATTGGGTGTTGAAGATTTTAATTCAATAAACTCTCTATCATCTGTACTTGGCGAATCACAATCAAGTTCATTAATAACGATTTGTGATTGACCAATTACGCAAAACATTAGAAAAATTAAAAAAAATATTTTTTTATACATTTTAAGTTTTATTAAAGTACAAAGTTAATAATAATATAAGTAGCAATCTAAAACATATCTTAAAATTGATTTGATTTGATTAAATTTTAAATACTTTTGCCAAAATTTTTAATAAACATAAAAATGAAAAAAATAGCATTTATTGCACTATTATCAACTTTATTATTTTCTTGTAGTAAAGTAAAAGATGGTGAATTTATTTTAGAAGGTGAAGCCAAAGGTGTTGCAAACGGAAAAAAAGTAGTTCTTCACAAACAAGATGATTCATTAGGAATGATTCCTGTTGATACTACAAGTATAAAAGATGGAAAATTTACATTTAAAGGTAAAGTAAAAGAACCATTTATGCATCTTGTTCAAATTGAAGGTATCAATATCGAAACGTTTTATACTGTTCTTGAATCTGGAGAAATTAAAATGGTTATTGATAAAGATTCAATTCAAAAAACTAGAATTAGTGGAACTTATAATAATGATGAAATGCAATCTTTTACTGATAAAAGAAATGAATTTCAAGCTACTATAAAAGAGTTTGAGTACAAAAACCAATCTAAATTGGCAATTGCTCAAAATGAAAATGATGAAAAAACTATTAAACAACTACAAGCCGATTATGCTGTATTGCAAAAAAATCTAAAAGATTATGTTGTTAAATATATTGAAGGACATCCAAAATCTTACATATCAACATTATTAATTGGTAGTTTATTTGCTGAATTTGAACCCAATTTAAAATTAATTGAAAAATATTATAACGGTTTAGATCAAAGTTTAAAAGACAATCCAGAAGGAAAAAAAATAGTAAAAAAATTAAACGAATTCAAGAAAGTTGATGTTGGAAAACGTGCACCAGATTTTTCTGCACAATCGCCTGACGGAAAATCAATTTCATTAAAAGAATCTTTAGGAAAAGTTACAATTATTGATTTTTGGGCTTCTTGGTGCGGACCATGCCGTCAAGAAAATCCAAATGTTGTTGCTTTGTATAATGAATTTCATGCAAAAGGATTAAATATAATAGGAGTTTCACTTGACGATGATGCTGCTAAGTGGAAAGAAGCTATTTTAAAAGATGGATTGTCATGGACGCATGTTTCTAACCTTAAAAAATGGAAAGATCCAATTGCTATTCAATATGGTATAAATTCAATTCCAAAAACATTTGTTTTAAATAGTTTTGGAGTTGTAGTTGGTAAAGATTTATCAGGCAAAGAATTAAGAGCTAAAGTTGAAGAATTATTAGCCGCAAAATAATATTTTGTTAAATCTAAAAAATCTCCAATTAGGAGATTTTTTAGATTTAATTTATTTATACATTTACAAAAAAACATGAAAAAAATAATATTAATTACTGCACTTTCGTTTTTACTAATTTCTTTTACAAAAATTACTTTAAACGAATATTTAGTATTTGGAACAATAAATAATGTTGCCGATGGTAGTATTATTACATTAGAAAAAATAGATGCTAACAATGTTTTAACTATAGTTGATAGTGCCAAAGTTGTTGCAGGAAAATTTAGTTTTAAAGGAAAAGTTCTTGAACCAAAAATTCATTTGTTACAATTAAAAAATACCGAAGGTAAAGTTGCTTTTATCCTTGAAGAAGGTAAAATTAATATTTTAGTTTTCAAAGACAGTATAAATAAAAGTAAAATTAGCGGAACCAAAAACAATGATAATTTAACTGAATTTACTGCTAGTATTAGTAAAACTCAATTAAAATTAAAAAAGTTTCAAGATTTAAACATGAAAAAAATTACTGATGCACAAGCTGTAAAAGACACCGCAACAGTAAATCAATTGATTAAAGAGTATTCTAAAATTCAAGAAGAATCTACTTTGTATGCAAAGAATTATCCAGTACAAAATCCTAAATCTTTTATTTCAGTTTTATTACTTCTTGAAGAAATAAAAAAATCGAATGTAGATATAGAAAAAATAAAAATTACGTTTTCTAAATTAGATAGTGCATTAAAAACCACCGAAGCAGGAAAAGAAATTCAAACTAAAATTGATAATTTTAAATCAGTTTCAATAAACGATAGTGCTCCTAATTTTTCAGCACCTAATCCTGCAGGAAAAGTAATTTCATTAAAAGAATCACTTGGAAAAGTTACAATTATTGATTTTTGGGCATCTTGGTGTGGTCCATGTAGAA
>JAYTPS010000338.1:0-4002 GCA_043747155.1 Flavobacterium sp.
TGTTTATTATTCGATAAGTTTTTCTCAGGTTAGCAGTTATACTTTTTCACAAAGTAATGCTACATACAATCCAATATCTGGTGGAACTGCCTTAGGTATTGCAACAAATGACGATACTAGCTTTAATGCTTTAAACATTGGTTTTAGTTTTAATTTTGCAGGAACTAATTATACACAATTAAGTATTAATTCTAATGGTTTTTTAACTTTCGCAGCAACAGCTGCAAGTTCTTACACTTCAATTTCTAATGCGAATGCTGGAGCTTCAAATAATGTTGTGGCCGGTTTTAACGATGACCTACAAGGTGTTGCAGGATCTAGTTTAACCTATTTAACATCAGGAACTTCTCCTAATAGAGTTTTTACAGTAGAATGGACAAATTATAGAAATTACATTTTTACTGGAACTACTACTGATAGTTATAATTTTCAAATAAAATTATATGAAACTTCTAATTTAGTAGAAGTAGTTTATGGCGCTATGGTTAAAGATGCTGTCGATAGAACTAGACAAATTGGTTTAAGAGGAACATCAAATGCAGTTTTTAACAATCGAACTACTGCAACAGATTGGGCAGCAACTACTCAAGGAGCATTAAATACAAATTTTTGTGCTTTAACTTCTACAATTTTTCCAGCTTCTGGATTAACTTATACTTGGACTCCACCAAACTGTGCAGCACCAACAGCTTTAAACGCTGCACCTTTATCAACTACTACTGCAACTGTAAATTGGACAGTTAGTTCATCTGCAAGCAGTGGTTATGAGTATGTTTTATCAACTACAAATACAACTCCTACAATCGCAGGAACTCCAGTTAGTGGATCTTCTGTAATAGTTTCTCCATTAACACCAAACACTACTTATTATTTTTTTATTAGATCAAATTGTGGAAGCGGAAATTTTAGTGGTTGGGTAAGTTTTTCATTTTTTACAGGTTATTGTATTCCATCCTCAACTTCTGCAATAACATATATTGATAATTTTTCAACTAGTGGAGGTTCTACCAATATTTCTAATATTGCGAGTGGTTACACAACTGGTGGTTATCAAAATAATTATGCTTCAACAGCAGTTACTGCATTTCCATCAGGAACAATTAATTATTCTTTTGCACTTGTTGCTGGTGCTGCTGGTGACGATGCTGGTGTTGCAATATGGGTAGATTGGAATAATAATTTAAATTTTGAATTATCAGAGAGAGTTTATACATCAAATGCCTATCTTATTAATGGAATATATACTGGTTCTTTTTCAATTCCTCCAACACAAAGTTTAGGTGATTATGCAATGAGAGTTAGAACAGATTATAATGCTACAAACCCTGATCCATGTGCAGTGTCTTTTAATAGAACAGAAGCAGAAGATTACAAAGTTACTATAGTTGCTGCACCAATTGATGCTATGGATTTTAATAACATTCAATGGGTAACCAATGGTACAACTGGAAGTAATTCATCATTAACAGTTGCTGCAGCAACACCTTTAACAGCTTATGCCGAAGGTTATGAAGCTGGAATTACAGAAGCTGCTGGTGCAGGAACTGGAGTTGAAGCTTGGATAGGTTCTTCAACAACTAATACTAATCCAAATACTTGGCCATCATCTGCATGGGTTGTTGCAACTTATGTTGATAATCAAGGAAATAATGATAATTTTTCTAGAGCATTAACATTACCTGTTGGAACTCATTATGTAGCTTCAAGATGGAGATTAAATAATGCCGTTTATACTTATGGTGGTTATAATGGTTCTTGGAATGGAACTACTAATAATAGTATTCAAGTGATAGTGAGCCCAATAGCAAA
Organism: Flavobacterium sp.; assembly: GCA_043747155.1. Taxonomy (GTDB): domain Bacteria; phylum Bacteroidota; class Bacteroidia; order Flavobacteriales; family Flavobacteriaceae; genus Flavobacterium. The sequence goes on from JAYTPS010000338.1 coordinate 1,810, forward strand.
TGACGAATGTGCTGGTGCAATTCCGTTTACATACAATGATACTTTATGTAATGGTACTAGTAATAATGGTACGAATGTTAATTCAACTGCTTCTAGTGTACCTAATCCAGCATGTTTTAACTATGGTCAAAACGATGTATGGTATTCTTTCGTAGTTCCAGTAGGAGTAGCGACTGTTGATATTTCTACAGATTTCGCTGGTGGAACTTTAGTAGATACTGAAATTGCGTTATACTCTGGATCTTGTGCAGGTCTTAATTATATTGCATGCGACCAAGATAGTGGAACTACAGTTTTATCAAATGGGTTTGCATACAATTCTATAATAACAAATGCAGCAGTAACTGGTGGCGATACTTATTATGTAAGAGTATCTGGTTATAGTGCAACAGATAGTGGAACATTTTGTTTAAAAGCTTCTACAAATACTTTAAGCAATTCTAGTTTTGATACTTCTTCATTTAGTTTTTATCCAAATCCTGTAAAAGATGTATTAAATTTGTCGTACTCATCCTTAATTTCTAAAGTTCAAGTAATTAATATTTTAGGACAAGAAATTCTAACAAAATCGTTAAACTCTAATGATGGTCAAATTGATATGTCAAACCTTTCACCAGGAACTTATTTAGTGAAAGTAACCTCTGATAATCAAGTTAAAACTTTAAAAGTTATTAAACAATAGTTATAAAGTTATTATATATTTATTAAAAGTCCTGCGAAAGCTGGACTTTTCTTTTATAGAAATACTATATTTGTTAAAAAATTTTTCAAATGTATTTTTCAATTATTATTCCTGTCTATAACAGACCTGACGAGATAAACGAATTGCTTGAAAGTTTACTTCTGTCATCTTATCAAAGCAACTTTGAAATTGTAATTGTAGAAGATGGTTCAACGATTACTTGTAAAGATGTAGTTCAAAAGTTTTTAGAGAAACTATCAATTTCTTATTATTTAAAAAATAATACTGGACCAGGAGATTCGAGAAATTTTGGAATGAAAAAAGCTAAAGGTGATTATTTTATCATCTTAGACTCAGATTGTATACTTCCAAACAATTATTTATCAGAAGTAGAAAAACAATTAAAATTAAATTATGTTGATTGTTTTGGCGGACCAGATAAAGCATTAAAATCGTTTTCTAATGTCCAAAAAGCAATTAACTTTGCAATGACTTCTTTTATAACAACAGGAGGAATTCGTGGTGGATCAGAAAAAATAAACAAATTTCAGCCAAGAAGTTTCAATATGGGAATTTCTAAAAAAGCATTTGAAGAATCTAATGGATTTGGCAATATTCATCCAGGAGAAGATCCAGATTTAAGTATTAGATTATGGAAATTAGGATATGAAACTCGACTTTTTTCAACAGCATTTGTATATCATAAACGAAGAATAAATTGGGATAAATTTAGTAATCAAGTAACAAAATTTGGAAATGCGCGACCAATACTAAATAATTGGTATCCTGAGTATATAAAAGCTTCTTATTGGTTTCCATCAATTTTTGTAATTGGCTTTTTTATCTCAATATTATTGTTGTTCTTTTTATTTGATTGGGCTTTAAAAGCATATTTTCTATATTTTATAATGGTATTTATTATTTCTAGTATAGAAAATAAAAATCCAATAATTGGTTTTTTGTCAATTGTAGCGGTTTGGAAACAATTTTTTGGTTACGGATTAGGGTTTTTAGAATCGTTTATTAAAATAAATATTTTAAAAAAACAACCGCAAATTGCTTTTCCTGAACTTTTTTATGAAGTAAACAACTCACAAGAAAATGAAGAAGAATCGATAATTATTGAAAAAATGCAAGAAGTTCAATTACAGAAAACAATTGAAAAAACAATTAAAAAAATAATTTCACCAGTTCAAAATATTATTGAACCAATAATTAAAAAGACTAAAATAGTTGGATTAACTGGTGGTATTGGTAGTGGAAAAACAACAGTTGCTAATTATATTATATCCAAAGGAATACCAGTTTATGTTTCAGATGTTGAAGCAAAAAAAGTAATGGAATTTCCTGATATTATTTCAGAAATTTCTTTTGCATTTGGAAGTGAAATTATTGATTCTAATAAAAAGTTGAATAGAGAAAAATTAGCTGCAATAGTTTTTAAGGAACCAGAAAAATTGAAAAAATTAAATTCAATAGTTCATCCAGCAGTAAAAAAACATTTTGATAAT
>JAYTPS010000339.1:0-3475 GCA_043747155.1 Flavobacterium sp.
TCCTCTTGATAATTATATTGAAAGTATAATTTACATTAAAGGTAATAACAAAGGAACTGGACTTCCCAAAACGGCTATGAGTTTCGTTTTTAATCTTGAAGACCATTTTAAACTATTTACTGACAAACAATTTACAAAGTATAATGACTTTAAGAAACATTGGGTTGCAGGATTGCAAACCAAACCAACAAATGTAGCAAGTTATGGCGTAAGCAAAATGTTAGTAGTTCAGTTTAAAACATTAGGAGCATCTGTTTTTCTAAACAAACCATTACATTATTTTACTGATAATTATGTTTAACTCGACATTATTTTCAACAAACAAGCAGATGAAATTTAGGAGCAGTTGCAAGAAGAAAACTCAATAAACGAAAAATATTTAATCATTGAGAATTTTCTTTATCGCAAATTATTGATAAACAAACTTAAAATCTAATAAATTTTAAAAATGAAATTATTTATAACAATACTTGGGCTAATAAACGGTGGTTACATGATTCTAGATGGAGTTTTTGTAATAATAAACAGAAAATTTATTGGTCCAGAAAAGCCAGGACTTTGGGCAAGTATTTTTTATAAATTCAACATTGATGCTTTTAAACTTGGACCGCTTTTTATATTGTTTGGTATACTTTGGTTTACTTGGTTATTTGGTTTATAGACAAATCAATCTTGGACATTTTTATATGGACTTGTAATAAGTATTTTAACGCTTTGGTATTTGCCAATAGGAACAATTGTTTCATTGATAATTATTATGATGCTAGTGTTTGCTAAACAAAAAATTGGACTGTGAAAATTTTAATTATTAACTTTTCAAAAAACTACTATTTTGCAGAAATTTTTGAAAAACAATTTCAAGTTTTCTCAGAAAAGCAGAATGACAGAAATTTGAAAAAAAAACGTTAAATTTATAACTTAATAAGTAACGCTAGAAACTTGAAATAGAATATGGCATACTAGAAAATTTAATACCTTAATCAAACAAATGAAACTTTCAAAACAAATAATGAAATTAATTTTTTTCAAATTGATTTTAGTTGTTCTTTTAATCAACTTTTCTTCTTGCAAACAAAATAACAAAACTTCAGAAGATTTCAAAAAACATTCCATAAACACAAAGCCATTTATCGTAAGTAAAGAAATACCTATTTGGACAAAGCTAATTCCAAACGCTGAACTAATTAAAGGAGAAGAAACTTATAGTGACGGAATCGCTAAAAATGTATCTATTCCAACTATAAAAATCTTCACACCAATTAAAGAAAATAGTGGCGCGGCTGTAATTGTATTTCCAGGTGGTGGATATACTAAAGTTGCAGTTGAATTGGAAGGTTCTGAAATATGTGAATGGTTAGCTTCAATTGGAGTGACTGGAATATTATTAAAATATAGAGTTCCTGATTCAGGACCGCATTATTACAAAGATTGCCATTGTGAAAAAGACCCGATTAAACCACTTGCTTTACAAGATGCACAAAGAGCTATGGGTTTTGTTCGTTCTAAAGCTAAACAATGGAACATTAACCCAAATAAAATTGGCGTTATGGGATTTTCAGCAGGTGGACATTTAGTTGCAGATGTAAGCACAAATTATAAAAAAAGAGCATATCCACTAACCGACGACTTAGACATTACAGATTGCCGGCCTAATTTTGGAATAGTAATGTTTCCAGGACATATGACTAATCATACAAGTAATCCTTACGAACTTAACAAAAATATTCCTGTTGACAGTAAAACACCACCAACTTTCCTATTGCAAGCAGGAAATGACCCCATTGACCCAATCGAAAACTCGTTAGTCTATTATATCGCACTACAAAAAGCTAAAGTACATGCTGAATATCATGTTTATTCAGAAGGCGGACATGCTTTTGGCTTAGATAGAACCATACTTGACAATCCTAATTGGAATAAACTTCCTATTGCAGATTGGGAAAATTTAGTTGAAAGATGGTTACTAACAATAAAAATGACTTCAAATTAATATTGTGAGAATAGACGAACCATCAACAGTGTTTATAAATAGTAAAAAAGACAGATGAAAACATGGAAAATTTTGCAGTAAAACTTTTAAAAAAAAACGTATAAAAAATATCAAATGCATATTAATACTTTTTATTAATTTATTCATTTTTATTTCTTGCTCTAATGACAATGGTACTCAAACTTGTCCTCAAAGTGAAACTGTTACAATGAAAATAAATGGCGAAATAAAGCAATTTCAAATTTCTGGTCGCGGCATTGACTTAGATAACGACAATTCAGGTCATACACTAACATTATATATTCATAATGGAGTTTTAACTCCACAACAAGACACATATGATATAACTTTAAAGCTTTCTTATAAAAAAACTGGGACTAATATTTTCGAAGAGTTCAATTATTTGCGAGTTCAAAATGGAAATTCCAGCCAAGTTAATTTTATTCTAGATGAGCTACAGAATAAAGTGACGGTAAACAAGAACACTTGTTTTAGTGCAACATTCTCAGGACATGCGGTAATAGATGGTAATGAAATTATAATAACAGAAGGAATTATTAATCATATTTATAATGATCCATTTGATTAACTTAATATTACTGAATAAAAAAAACAAATCATAATTAAAATTTAAATAAACTTTAATATTATTTTAATAGTTGATTCAAAAGTTTATAAAACAAAAAAAATAAGCTTTCAATTAGTATTGAAAATAAAAATACTTAAATCAAAAAAATTATAATTATACAACATAAATTATAGATTATATAAATTTTATTAAAGTGATTTAACGTTTTTTGTATTTAAAAAATATGCGATTATTTACTACTTTAAGTTTACTGTTTTCTATACTTTTTTTCACGAGTTGTGCGTCTAAAAAATATAAAAATATAGATTATTTAGAATCAAAATCACTTGATAAAAATCCAACTTTAAATGTATTTAAACCTCGAAATTCTAGATTTACAAACAATCCAGTTTTAGTATTTGTTCATGGTGGAAATTGGAATTCTGGCGATAAAAAAATGTATGGATTTTTTGGAAGAAATTTTGCCAAAAAAGGAATCACTACGGTTGTTGTAGGTTATACTTTGAGTCCGAATGCCAATTATGATGAAATGGCAAAGCAAGTTGCAAAAGCTGTAGAGTGGACAAAAGAAAACATTGCAAACTATAACGGAAACCCAAATGAAATTTTCTTAACAGGACATTCTGCTGGTGGACATTTAATAGCTTTGGTTGGTACAAATTCTAAATACTTACAAGATAAAACTATTATAAAAGGAATTATTTTGAATGATGCTGCAGGTTTGGATATGAAACATTATCTAGAAGAAGTTCCTCCAACACAAAAAGATGATTATTTAACAACGTGGACAAAAAATCCTGAAACTTGGAAAAATGCCTCACCAATTTATTTTTTAGACAAGAATTCACCACCATTTATGATTTACACTGGCGGAACTAAAACTTACGAAAGTATTC
>JAYTPS010000340.1:0-4139 GCA_043747155.1 Flavobacterium sp.
GCCGAAATTGGTAATGAAAACGAATATTATAAAAACTTACAATTATCATTTATTTTTGGAATGAAATCTGAAGATTTTGAAAGAATAATAAGTGAAGAAAAAATTTATAAAAAATATTTTAAAGAAGAAAGATTTTTAAATTTACTTAAAATTTACAGAATTAAAGTAAATTTTCCAGAATAGAAGAACAAAAAATAAATACAACTAAAAACCCGATTTGCAATTTTCAAATCGGGTTTTTTAATTATTTAGTATCTCTAAATTTGATTCTTACAAATGTATAACTTCGCCATAAGCATCGGCCACAGCTTCCATAACAGCTTCACTCATAGTTGGATGTGGATGAATTGCTTTTAGAATTTCGTGTCCCGTAGTTTCCAGTTTTCTTGCCACAACTGCTTCTGCAATCATATCGGTAACACCGGCACCAATCATGTGGCAACCTAGCCATTCGCCATATTTTGCATCAAAAATTACTTTTACAAATCCGTCTGGAGTTCCAGCTGCTTTTGCTTTTCCAGATGCTGAAAATGGAAATTTACCAACCTTAATTTCGTATCCTTTTTCTTTAGCTTGTTTTTCTGTTAATCCAACAGAGGCAATTTCTGGAGTTGCATAAGTACAACCTGGAACGTTTCCATAATCAATTGGTTCTACATGCAATCCAGCAATTTTTTCAACACAATTAATTCCTTCTGCCGATGCAACATGCGCCAATGCTTGACCTGGAGTAACATCGCCAATAGCATAATATCCTGGAATGTTAGTTTGAGAAAAAGCATTTACAAGAATTTTGTCTTTATCAACTTCAATTCCTACTTCTTCTAGACCTATATTTTCAATATTTGTTTTAATTCCAACTGCCGAAAGTAAAATTTCTGCTTCAAGTGTTTCTTCTCCTTTAGCTGTTTTTACAGTTGCTTTTACACCTGTACCAGAAGTATCAATTTTTTCTACTGATGATGATGTCATAATTTTAACACCAGCTTTTTTCATAGAACGTTCCATTTGTTTCGAAATATCTTCGTCTTCAACAGGAACAATATTTGGCATAAACTCAACAATAGTTACCTCAGTTCCCATGGCGTTATAAAAATGTGCAAATTCAACTCCAATAGCACCAGAACCAACAATAATCATAGATTTGGGTTGTTTTGGTAACGTCATTGCTTGTCTGTAACCAATAACTTTTAGACCATCTTGAGGTAAATTTGGCAGTTCACGAGAACGTGCACCAGTTGCAATAATAATGTGGTCTGCACTATACTCATTAACTTTTTTATCTTTATCGGTAACATCAATTTTTTTTCCAGGTTTTAATTTTCCAAAACCATCAATTACGTCAATTTTATTTTTTTTCATTAAATATTGAACTCCTTTACTCATGTCGCCAGCAACATTTCTTGAACGATTAACAACTGCATTAAAATCTTTATCGAATTCTTTTACAGTCAAACCATAATCTGACGCATGTTTTAAATAATCAAAAACTTGTGCCGATTTCAATAAAGCTTTAGTTGGAATACAACCCCAATTTAAACAAACTCCACCAAGACTTTCTTTCTCGATAACGGCTACTTTAAAACCCAACTGCGAGGCACGAATTGCGGTTACATATCCACCAGGACCAGAACCTAAAACTATAATATCGTATTTCATTTTTCGTTATTATTTTTATATTTATTGAGATTGCGAATTTAAGGAATTATTTAAAATTATAATTAGTATGTGGTTTAAATTTTATCAAAGTGAAGCAATCAATTGTTCAACTTCATTTTTTTGTAGTTGGTATTTAATTTGTAATTCTGAACCTTCACCCATTCTATTAAAATAATCAAAAGCTTTATTTGCAAATGCTTTTTTATGAAAATTTGAAATGGATGGCACTTGAGGAAATATTTTATTGAATAACATTTCATAATAAGCTTGCCATTCGCGTTCATTTTTGTCTAAAACATAAGGTTGTCTAGTTTTTTGACGAACATGAACCATTTCATGACTTATTAAACTTATCATTAGTGGCAACGGAAATTCAAAAGCATTTTCAGGTATTCTAATAATTTGTTGTCCTCCAAAATCTCCTTCAGTTGTCATAACTATCATACTTGGTTGAGCTTTTTCTCTAAACTCAAATCCTTCAAAAAAATGATCTTCAAGATTAAACTTTTTTAAAATCCAATTGGCAGCATCTTTAGTTCTTCCTTGATTATGAAAAGTGTCGACTTTTAATTTTATTTTTTTGTACTCCATAAAATCATTTTTTAGAGATAACTTTTTTTACAACAGAAACTATTGTTGTTGCTATTATAGAACCAATAAATGCTAAAAAAATATCTTTTTGTGCATCCCAAATATCACCTTGAGTACCAAGATAGGCATCGCCTTGAGCTTTAAAAAAAACATCTGCTACTAGCCACTCAATTAATTCATAAAAACCACTAACAGAAAGTGTTATCTCTATTGGCAATGTCCACGCTACCCAATTTGGAAATTTCAACCACTTTAAAAACATTTCTCGCATTGGATATGCCAATAAAAATCCGAAACTAAAATGAACTATTCTGTCATAATGATTACGAGATAAATCTAGTGCATTTTTCAACCAATATCCAAAAGGATTTTCGGCATAGGTATATTTAGATCCATAAACATGCAAACACAAATAAACACAAATTAATAAATAACTTAAATCACTAAAAATAAATTTTTTATAAGTAACTAATAAAAACCCTAAGAAGACAAAAACTAAAGTGTTTTCTAAAATCCAGTTTGCGGTATCTGTATTTCCAACATAAGAATTTATCCAGTTTATAATAAAGAATGCTATAAAAATCTTTAGCCAAGTGTTCTTTTTTAAAGGAATTCTTTCGTCAGAAATTGCTATTGTAAATGCCATAGTTTGCTATTTTATTTTTCTAATTCTATAGAAAATTGAGAATCATATAAATTTTTATAATATCCGTTATTTTTATTTAGTAACTCATTATGATTTCCAGATTCAACAATCAATCCTTTATCCATAACTATAATTTTATCAGCATTTACAATAGTTGCCAATCGATGTGCAATTACAATCGAAGTTCTATCTTTAGTTATAGTTTCAGTAGCAGATTGAATTAATTCTTCTGAATAGGTATCTATTGAAGATGTGGCTTCGTCAAGAATTAAAATGCTTGGATTGCTAACATAAGCTCTTAAAAATGCAATTAGTTGCCGTTGTCCAGAAGATAGCATTACACCACGTTCTTTTACATTATAATCATATCCGTTTGGCAAACTCATAATAAATTTATGAACACCAATTTTTTTAGCTGCAGCAATTACTTCCTCTCGAGAAATGGTAAAATTATTTAATGTAATATTGTTGTAAATTGTGTCAGCAAACAAAAAAACATCTTGTAATACAACTGCAATTTGAGCTCTTAAACTCACTAATGTAAATTCATTAATATTTTTATTATCAATATAAATTGCACCAGAATCAATTTCGTAAAAACGATTTAATAAATTAATAATTGTTGATTTTCCTGCACCTGTCGAACCAACAATTGCAATAGTTTCACCAGGTTGTACTTGTAATGAAATTCCTTTTAAAACTTCTTCATTTTTAATGTAACTAAATCGAACTGCGTCAAATTTTATTGTTCCTTTAAAATGATTGGCAACAACACTTCCGTCTTGCTGCACATCAACCTGAGAATCAATAATATCAAAAACTCTATTGGCTGCAATCATTCCCATTTGCATTTCGTTGAATTTATCTGCAATTTGTCGTAACGGATTAAATAACATTCCAATAAACATTGTATATGCTGTCATTTGACCTAATGATGTAAAGGTATTGCCGTCTAAAATTTGAGAACAACCATAAAATACTATGATTCCTAAAGTTATAGAAGAAATAATATCGGCAATTGGAAAAAATATTGAGTTGTAAAGAATGGTTTTTATCCAAGCAACATTGTGTTTTTGATTTATTTCTTTAAATTTTTCGTGTTCATTTTTTTCGCGATTAAAGAGTTGCTCAATCTTCATTCCGGTAACTCGTTCTTGCACAAATGTGTTAAGGTTAGCCACTTGATTTCTAACTTCTTCAAAAGCTACTTGCATTTTACGTTGAAAAATTCTTGTGATATAAA
>JAYTPS010000341.1:0-6456 GCA_043747155.1 Flavobacterium sp.
CCACAAGCCACACCAATTAAACCAAGAGTTCCCATAACCAACCAATTGGTTTGATAATTGTATTTGGAAATCATACTCATACCCAACCGCGCACTTATAATATGTGCCAAACTAAAACTCATTGTAAAAATAGCCATATATCGACCTTCATGACTTTTTGGAGCACGACTCATTGCAAAAGAATTAGAAAAAGGAAAAGAAAACATTTCGGCAAATGTCATAAACAACATCATGATTACAAGAATTCCAGCCCATGTGTTTACTAGCATTAAAAACAAACTTATTGCCATCAATAAACAACCAATAGAAACAACTTTAACTTTATTTAATTTATTTCGTTCAATATAATTTACAATTGGCATTTCTAGAAAGAAAACCAAAACGCCATTCATGGTTAATAATAAACCTGTTTGCAATTCGGTCAAATCAAATTGTTCTTTATGATACAATGGAATTGTAGTAAATAATTGAAAAAATAATACACCAGTTACCACACAACAACCCAAGAAAATCCAAAATGGTTTGTCTTTAAAAACCGATTCTCTATTGGTTTCCAATAACCATTTTACTTCTTTTTCATCTTTAGATTCTTTAGTTTTTTTCTTTTCTTTTACCAAAAGAGCAAAAACTATAATTGCCAAAATACAAGTTCCACCATCAGCCCAAAATAAACCTTTGTAACCCATAGTCATAATTATTAATCCGCCCAAAGCTGGACCAGCAGCAAAGCCAAGATTAATTGCAAGCCGAACTAATGTCAACGCCTGAGTCCTATTTTCAGGTTTTGCATAAGCACTTAAAGAAACAAACATGGCAGGACGAAACATATCGGCTACCAACATTATTAAAAACATAGCTACACAAAGACCAACGTAACTTGTAATATATTGTAATCCAAAAAACATTAAACCACTGACAAACAAGCTAAAAATCATTATTCTGTAAAATCCAATTCTGTCAGAAAGTTTACCACCAAGCCATGATCCAAGCATAGATCCAAGACCAAACCAAACCATAATCCAACCAACTTGACCATAAGTAAAATGCAAATCTTCCTTTAAATATTTTGACAAAAATGGCAAAACCATCGTTCCAGCACGATTTATAAAAGTAACAAGTGTTAAAATCCAGATTTCTCTCGAAAAACCCCTAAAATTATCAATATATTTTTGAAATGCTTTTGCAATCATAATAGTTATAAAATGCAAATTTAGTTGTTTTTTAGGAGCTTTTTCCAGCTTTACATTACAATCTTTTTCTTATCAAACGCAGTTCACTAAACAGAAAATAAAACAAGCTCTTTAGTGAAGTAATCCTAGCTAAACTAATTGATTATGGTTAGTGATTTATTTTAAAATCTATATTATTTTTGCTTCATGAAATTTTTTAATTTACATACTCATAATTTCACCAATAATCCACGAGTTCTAGAGCTTGTAAATCAATATCCATGGAAATTTGATGATATAATTCCCAATTATTCTATCGGAGTTCATCCTTGGTTTATTGATGAAAACAGACTAGAAACTGACCTAAAAATTATTGAAGAAAAAATACAATTAAAACAGTGTCTGGCACTTGGCGAATGTGGTCTGGATAAACGAATTGAAATTCCGCTAGCATTACAAATAAAAGTTTTTGAAAAACAAATTGCATTGGCACAAAAATATAAAAAACCTTTAATTTTGCATATAGTTGCGGCTTTTGATGAATTAATTGAAATTAAAAACCGATTAAAAATTTCAGTTCCAATAATCATTCACGGATTTTCTAAAAACCAACAGCAAGCAAAACAGCTAATTGATAATGGATTTATACTTTCTTTTGGAAAGTATTTATTTCAAAATCCAGAAATGGAAGTAATTTTTAAATTAATTCCTAATGATAAATTTTTTTTAGAAACTGATACAATTAATCAATCCATCGAAGAAGTGTATATTTTAGCAGCAAAATATAAAAACATAGATTTAGAAAGTTTAATTTTAATTGTAAATTCAAATTTTAAAACATTTTTTAAACAACCTTAAACAATTTAAACAAAGAACTAATGGCAAAGTGGCAAGAAAGAGCAGAATTATTATTTAAAAAAGAGGGTTTAAAAAATTTAAAAAATGCAAATGTATTAGTTGTTGGAGTTGGTGGAGTTGGTTCATTTGCAGCCGAATTTTTAGCTCGTGCTGGTGTTGGTAGTTTAACAATAGTTGATGGTGATGTTGTAGATATTACAAATATTAACAGACAATTACCAGCATTACACTCAACAGTTGGTTTATCTAAAATTGATGTGGTAGGTAGCAGATTGTTAGACATAAATCCAGAGCTTAATTTAATTAAAATTCAAGAGTTTTTATCGCCAGAACGCGCCTTTGAAATTGTAGAAGAAAAATATGATTACGTTTTAGACTGTATCGATAGTGTTACTCCAAAATTAAACTTAATAATTGGTGCCAAACGAAAACGAGCAAAAATAATTTCAAGTATGGGTGCAGGAGGAAAAATGGAAGCTGCAAAAGTAAAAGTTGCCGACATTACCAATACAGTAAATTGTATGTTTGCCAAAACCATTAGAAGACGATTAAAAGAATATAAAATTGACAAACTAAAAGTAGTTTTTTCATCAGAAATTCAGGATGAAAGGAGTTTAAAAATGACTGATGGAAGCAATTATAAAAAATCATTTTATGGTACAAACAGTTATATGCCAGGACTTTTTGGATTATATATGGCTGAAACTGTAATTCGATATTTGATTAAGAATGAAAAATAGATTCCAAAATTTGTCGAAATTACAAATTAAAACTATAAAAAAGATATTATTTCAAATTTTATAAAATAATTTAAACTTAAAAAAAGTTTGAGTTTTAGCGCCTTCGTGGCAAAAAGAATGATAAAAACAGTAATCTTCGATATGGATGGTGTAATTGTAGATACAGAACCTGTTCATCATTATGCTTACGAGCAACATTTTAAAGAATTAAATATATGTGTTTCACCAGAAATGTATGCCTCTTTTACAGGAAATTCTACCAAAAATATTTATCAACGACTGAAAACAATTTTCAATTTAGAACAAGATGTTCAAACATTGGTCGAGACTAAAAGAAGTTTTTTTGACAAAGCTTTTGATAGTAAAGAGGATTTATTTTTACTTGAAGGTGTTGAAGATTTGATAAAAGAATTACATTGCAATGGAATACAATTGGTTTTAGCATCATCTTCAGCAAATGTTACCATCAATAAAATTTTCAATCGATTTAATTTAAACAAGTATTTTACTTACAAAGTTTCTGGCGAGGATTTTCCAAAGTCAAAACCTCATCCTGCCATTTTTTTAAAAGCTGCCGAATTATCAAAAACTCCAGTTAAAAATTGTATTGTTATTGAGGACAGCACTAACGGAATTCTTGCTGCAAAAGCTGCTGAAATTTATTGTATTGGTTATGATAGTGTTAATTCTAAATTGCAAGATTACTCAAAAGCAGATCAAGTGATTGGTCATTTTAATGAGTTGAGTTTTAAGAAGATTAGAAATTTGTAGATTAAAAATTTCTCTCCGTTGTAGAGATTGACGAAGGTTGGAGTGGCTTTAATTTTTAATAAAAAAGGTAATGTAAACCCAAATATCTTTAATTTTATCCAACAGCTTCTTTATAAACTTTCAAGCAACGTTCTCGTGCTTCTTTATGATCGACAATGGGTTGAGGATAATCTAAAGTTTCGAATTCTGAAATCCATTTTTTTATATATTTTAAATCTTTATCAAATTTTTTTACTTGTTCTGTGGGATTAAAAATTCTAAAATATGGAGCAGCATCAACTCCACTTCCTGCTGCCCATTGCCAGTTTCCAACATTGCTTGCTTGTTCGTAATCTAACAATTTTGTTGCAAAATAGGTTTCACCCCAACGCCAATCAATTAATAAATGTTTACATAAAAAACTTGCGGTTATCATTCTAACACGATTGTGCATATGTCCACTTGCATTTAATTCTCTCATTCCTGCGTCTACAAATGGATATCCAGTTTTACCTTCGCACCATTTTAGAAATAAATCTTCATTATTTTCCCAAATAATTGCATCGTATTTTGGTCGGAAACTTGACTTTGTTGTATGTGGAAAGTGCCATAAAATTTGCATAAAAAATTCTCTCCAAATTAATTCCTTAAAAAAGGTTTCATTATTGCTTTCAACTGCTTTTGCAATCATTTTTCTAATGGAAACGGCTCCAAATCTTAAATAAATTCCTAGATAGGAAGTCTTATTTAAAGCAGGAAAATTTCTTGTTGCTTGATAATTATCAATTAAAGAATTTGAAATGTCAAATGAAGTAACTTTTATAGTAGAAGTTTCAAAACCAATTTCTGATAAACTCAAAAATGGATAGGAGTGAAGTGCAATTTTATTTAAATAATCTTCTGAATTGTAATTTATTAACTGAAATTGTTTGAATTTTTCTTTCCATTTATTTGAATATGGAGTATAAACTACATAAGGAGTTCCATCGTCTTTTACAACTTCCGATTTTTCGAAAATTACTTGGTCTTTACTAGTTTTAAATTCAATATCGTTTTCTTTAAAAAGATGAAATAATTCTAAATCACGTTTTCTTGCATAAGGTTCATAATCGTGATTTGTGTAAATTGATTTTATTTTATTTTCAGATAATAACTTTTTATAAACATCAATTGGTGTTCCGTGAAAAACTGCTAATGATTTTCCAATTTCTTTAAATTGCTTTTGAATTTTCTCTAATTGATTGTGAATAAAAGTAACACGAGCATCATCTTTAGGTAATTGTGTAAGAATAGAATCGTCAAAAATAAATATAGGAAGCACTTCTTCATCACTATTTAATGCGTGAAAAAGTCCAACATTGTCGTCTAATCTTAAATCGCGTCTAAACCAGAATATATTCATTTTTTTATATTATTTCAATTGCAAAAATCAACTTCAAAAATCAATTTCAAAAATCAACTTCAAAAATCAACTTCAAAAATCAATTGCAAAAATCAGTTTCAAATTTATATTACAATACCTTTTATTGATTCTTGACATTGAGATTGATATTGCAATTAAATTTATATTGTTATTAATTAACTAAAAGTGTTGACATTCCGCCATCAACATGAAAAATTTGTCCAGTAATCCAATTACTTTTATCTGATAATAAAAAACTAGCCATTTGAGCAATATCGTCAGAAGTTCCAACTTTTTTCATCGGATTTCTTAAAGCAGTTTTCTCCTTTTTTTCATCAGAATTTAAGAATTTATTTGCCAAAGGAGTATCTGTTAAAGAAGGAGCAATTACATTTACTCTAATTTTTGGTGCATATTCGGCAGCCAATGCTTTTGCAAATCCTTCAATTGCGCCTTTTGATGCTGAAACACTAGTATGAAAAGGCATTCCCATTTTTACTGCAACTGTACTAAATAATACAATACTTGATTGATTAGAAGCTGTTAAGTTAGGCAAAACGGCTTGAATTACTTTTACCAAACTTATGAAATTTATTTGTAAATCTTGTTCAAATGTATCTGGTTTTAATCCACGAAAAGGACGTAAATTTATACTTCCAGGACAATAAACTAAACCGTCAATAACTTCTGGTAAAGATGAAATATCTAATGAATCTGTTGTTGCATCAAACTTAATATAATTTACATCCAAATCTGATAAATTTTCATTAGTTCTTGAAGCTATAAAGACTTTATTTTCAGCTTGTAATTCTTTTGCAATTGCAAATCCAATTCCATAAGAACCACCAATTAAAAGTATATTTTTCATTTTTATTTTATTTAGAATATTTTTAAAACGCTTTATATTAAATTTCTATGGTTTATATTCACCAAACATTTCAATTAATTTCTTTTTTCTAAATTCAAAAATTTCATTTAATTTTGGTTTTACTAAAAATGGATGTACTAATTGTCCAAGAATTCCCATCGGCACTTTATAATCTATAATATCCTCCATTTCAACTCCACCAGGAATCTCTTTTATAAAATGCTTGTGATGCCATAAGGAATATGGTCCAAACCGTTGTTCGTCAACAAAATATTTTTTATCAACCACATGAGTAATTTCTGTAACCCATTTTGCAGGAATTCCTAACACTGGAGTTACAATATACTGAATAATTTGACCTGGAAACATTGGTCTGTCTGCTCCAGAAAGAATTTTGAAACCCATATATTCGGGAGTAATTTTTTGAAGATTTTTTGGGTCCGAAAGTAAATCCCATGCTTGATCTATAGTAATAGGTAAATTTTGTTTGGTGTGTAAACGATAAATTTTCATATAAATTTAAATTAAATTTTTGTAAAATTACAAAATGTTTAAAGATTATTAAAATTTGTTAAACAAAATTAATTCTATTTAAGTTTATATTAACATTTTGAGAAATTTCAATTTTGTAAATTTGGCAAACTAAATTTAATAATTATGAAAAAAATA
>JAYTPS010000342.1:0-2222 GCA_043747155.1 Flavobacterium sp.
TTATTTAATCGAAAAAGGAATTGCTTCTTCTAGATTATCATCTAAAGGTTTCGGAGAAACTATGCCAATAGATTCTAACAAAACTAAAGCTGGTAAAGCAAACAACAGAAGAGTTGAAGTGAAATTAATTAAATAATTTCCTCTAAAATATTTTTTAAGAAACGTCTCGATTTATCGAGACGTTTTTTTATATTTATAAAATGACAAATCAAACTTTTTTAAACAAACTTTCGCAAAAATTATTAAATGATTATCCTTCTTCTGTTTCAGATTTAGTGATAATTCTTCCTAATAAAAGAGCCAAAGTTTTTTTAATAGAAGAACTTAAAAACGAAATTACTAATACTATTTTTGCCCCAGAAATAGTAAGCATTGAAGATTTTATTCAGGAAATTGCTAAAATTAGATCTGTTGATAGTATTGAATTGTTATTCGAATTTTATTCGGTTTATCTTTCTATAACCGAAATTTCAAAACAAGAAAATTTTGAAACTTTTGCCAATTGGGCAAAAACGCTTCTTCAAGATTTTAATGAAATAGATAGATATTTATTAGAACCAGATAAAATTTTAAAGTATTTATAAAATATTAAAGAAGTAGAACATTGGTCTGTTGATGCAGATAAAAGAACTAATTTAATTGATAATTACTTAGCTTTTTGGAAATTATTGCCAACTTACTATCATTCACTTTACACTTATTTATTAAACAAAGGAATTGGATATCAAGGATTAATTTATCGAGAAGCTGTAAATAATTTAAATCATTTTTCAAATTCTACAGAAAATAAAACTTATATTTTTGCTGGTTTTAATGCATTAAATCAAGCAGAAGAGAAAATTGTGCAACATTTACTTTCTATTGATAAAGCCAAAATTTATTGGGATATTGATGAAGTATTTCTGAAAGATTTTCACCACGATGCAGGATTATTTATTAGAAGATTTAAAAAAGAATGGTTGTATTATAAATCAAATCCGTTTGAATGGATTGCCAATGATTATTCCCAAGAAAAAAACATTCAAATTATTGGAACACCAAAATCTATTGGTCAAGCCAAAATTGTTGGCGATTTAATAGAGAAACATATTGCTTCTAATTCTAACAATGAATTAAAAAAAGTTGCTGTAGTTCTTGGAGAAGAAACTTTGTTGGTGCCAATTTTATATTCACTTCCAGCAAATGTTGACGCTTTGAACATAACAATGGGTTACTCTAGCAAGAATAATCCAGCACAAATTTTAATTGCCAAATTGTTTAAAACCCATACCAATGCTATTTCTAGAAACGTTAATAATTATGTTTTTTACTATAAAGATGTAATTGATATTTTAACGCATCCATTAATTGAACCTTACATAAATTCAAGTAATTTAGTTTATGTAATCAATAAAAATAATTTCACCTTTATTACACATAAAAAAATTTTAGAATTACATCCTAACGGAAATAAATTGTTCAATTTATTGTTTCTTAAATGGGATTCAACTTCAATAAATGTTCTTGAAAACGTTTCTCAAATTTTACTTCAAATAAAATCTAATCTTAATCGTGATAATGAAGAAGAAAAGATTACAAATGCTTTTGTATATTCAATTTTTAAAGTAATTAATAAACTTATTTCCTATTATTCTAACAATCCTCATATTGATAAAATAGAAACTTTGCACGCCATTTATAAGCAGGTAATTGATGTTGCCGAAGTTTCATTTGAAGGCGAACCATTAAACGGATTGCAAATAATGGGAGTTTTAGAAAGTAGAGTTTTAGATTTTGAAACCGTAATTATAACATCAGTAAACGAAGGCAAATTTCCGGCAGGAAAAAGTATGAATTCTTTTATTCCGTATGATGTAAAACGCGAATATGGATTGCCTACATACAAAGAAAAAGATGCCATTTATACCTATCACTTTTATCATTTGTTGCAACGAGCAAAGAACATTTATTTACTTTATAATACTGAAAGCGAAGGAATTGATGCTGGAGAAAAAAGTCGATTTATTACTCAGTTAGAAGTAGAAACTCAAGCCAATCACACCATTACTCATAGAATTTTTAATGCTAATGTTCCAGAAATTGCCTATAAACCTTTAAGAGTTGAAAAATCGCAAATGGTAATGCAACGCTTAAAAGAAATTGCCGAAAAAGGTTTTTCACCATCATCATTAACAACCTATATTAGAAATCCGATGCAATTTTATTTTCAGCGAATTTTAAGA
>JAYTPS010000343.1:0-11004 GCA_043747155.1 Flavobacterium sp.
ATTTGTTAATTAATAGAAATTTTAGGTGTAGGTTTTACAAAAAAATAATATAAATTTATTGGCTTAATAACATTGGAATAATTTTCCGATAAAAAAATATCTACTATGTTAAAAATTTTACTTCTAAACTTAGCCCAAAGGTCACAAAGTAATTCTTTTTTATTTTTAATTATTTTATCTTTTGGTTTCAACATTTCGTTTGGCCAATCTACAGTATATAATTATAATTTCACTGAATCAGATGGAGTAGGAAATACTTATACTGACTTAGCGACTTCTGGAACTAGTGTTGTTGTTGCTTCTGGAACATTTTCAACAATTGGTGCTTTTTCTACTCAAACTTTACCAGGAGGATTTAATTTTCATTATAATGGAGTTTCTTACAATCAGGTGCATGTCTCAGATAATGGTTTTGTTTTGCTTGGAGCTTTAGGTGCTACAGCAGTTGGTTTAAATTCACCTTTAAGTGGTGCAGGAACATATTCTGGAGCTATTGCAGGATATGGTTTTAATCTCGCAGGTGCAACTCCATCAGCTGAGGTAAAATATGATGTTATAGGTACAGCGCCAAATAGGGTGTTTGTAGTTCAATATAAAGATGTTCAAAGAAGAACTGTAGCAACTCAGAATGGACTTATTAATATGCAAATTAGATTGTATGAAACATCTAATGTTATTGAAATAATTTATAGAGATCTTTTTTCTTCAACATTTGCTACACAAGTTTCAGGTCAAGTAGGATTAAGAGGAACTACTTTAGCTGATTTTAACAGAAGAAGACATATTACAAATGCAATATATCCACTAACTGATCCAGGCACTTTGAATGGTACAGCATCAACAGATTGTTTAAATACGCTTGGGCAAGGTTCTTCAGTTGCATTAAATGGTTGGAAAGCGCTAACAAAATTTACATGGACACCATGTTTTTCTCCAATAGGTATAACAGCTGTAATGCAAGTGGATAACTCAACATTAGATATTAATTGGACAAATCCAAGTTTTTTACCAGCTGGTGGTTTTGATTTTGAAGTAAGAACTGATGGTTTAGCACCAGGAAGTGCCGGTGCATTTATTACCGGAAATACTTCATCTTACACGGCTCCAGTTGCAGGTTCTCCTTATACACTATCAGTTTTAGGACTTTCAACAGGTGTTACTTATAGAATATATGTTAAACCAAATTGTAAAAGTGGTGTTTGGATGCCTTATACAATTTCAGCAACCAACGTGCCAACAGCTGTAGTTCCTTCAACTATTTTTGTAACACCAACTTGCCCAACTGCTTCAATTCCATACACTCAAAATTTTGAAGGCGTTGTAACTCCGGCAATTCCTAATTGTAATAGCGTTGTTATGGTTTCTGGTGCTGCAATGGCAACAAGAAATAATACTTCAACTCCATTTTATGGATTCAATTCTAAAAATTTAACTACAGTTGGTGCTCTAGCACAAAACACTTGGTTTTTTACTCAAGCAATAAATTTTCCAAGTGCCGGAAATTATAAAGTAACTTATACTTATGGTGGTTCAAGAGAGTTAGCTTTTTTCGAACAAAAAATGAGAGTTTATTATGGTGCCGCTGCTAACGTTGCAGGAATGACAAATTTACTTGCTGATCATAGTAGTATAAAATCTTCTCCA
This sequence comes from Flavobacterium sp., assembly GCA_043747155.1. Lineage (GTDB taxonomy): Bacteria > Bacteroidota > Bacteroidia > Flavobacteriales > Flavobacteriaceae > Flavobacterium. The sequence goes on from JAYTPS010000343.1 coordinate 1,645, forward strand.
TTAACCAATTCTGTAAATTTTGTAATAACAGTAGCCGGAACTTATTATGTAGGTTTTCAAGGATATGCCAATGCTTCTCAAGGAACATTACAAATTGATGATATTGCTGTAGAGGTTTCTAATTGTTTAGCTCCAACTGCACTAACAACAGGACAAGTTACTCAAAATTCAGCAATTATTAGTTGGACTGCACCAGTAAGTGCACCAAGTAATGGTTATGAGTTTATTTATTCTACTAGTAATGTACCACCAATAAATACAACGCTACCTTCTGGAAGTTCAGCACCTAGTGTTACTCTTTCTACATTAACAGGTTTGTCAGCAAGCACAACTTACTATTTTTGGGTAAGGTCGTTATGCGGAACTAACAATGCGAGTGCTTGGTCTGTGGTTGGAACATTTGTTACACCGCCACCTTATATAGTTTCATGTACACCATCTAGTGCTAGTTTTGCACAAGATCCAAATGGAATTACTAATGTTACAGTTGGCTCAATAAATAATACAACAGGTCTTGAAGTAAATAGTTATGGTAACTATTCAAACCTTACAACCAATGTTGCTCAAAGTGCTGTTATTCCTATTAGTATTACTTATGCAACAGGTTTTACTTATGATACTCAAATTTGGATTGATTGGAATGATGATGGCGATTTTCTAGATGCTGGAGAATTGGTGTATACTGGAGTTTCTACTAACGCAGTACCAACTACATTGAATGCTAGTTTTACAGTTCCATTATTAGATTCAGATTCAACAACTACATTAGGACAACATCGAATGAGAATAGGAGGTATTGATAGTCCAGCTTTTACAGGCGGACCATTAACACCTTGTAGAACTGGGACTTTTCAAGCATTTGAAGATTATTCAATATATGTAATATCACCTCCACCAGCTTTAACATTAAGCGGAAGCTCTAATGCAATATGTTCTGGTGAAACAACCATTGCGGTAACTTTAACTTCTAATCCTTTAGATTTTCAAGTTTATTCTTGGTCACCATCTGCAGGAGTTAGTGGTACAGTTGGTTCTGGATGGTCTTTCAATCCAACTACAACTACTACCTATATATTAACAGGAACACAAACTAGCGGAAGCTTTGCTTCTAACACAGCTATTTATACTATGACTGTTAATCAACCACCATCAGTTATTACAGTAACACCAACTTCGGCTACAACATGCCAAAATGCAACTACAGGACAGATGTTAGTTGCAACTGGAGGAATTGTTACAGGAACTTTAGTTACTAATGTTAGTGAAAATTTTAACTCTGGAACTGGATTATATACTACAACAAATAATTCTACACCAGTTGCAGTAACTGGTACAAACAATCCTGCAGATGCCGCTTGGACATTAAGAAATAGTCCTTACACTTATAATGGTGTTGTGTTTTCAAGTAATGATGGTTCACAATTCTATATATCTAATAGTGATGATCAAGGTTCTACAGGAACTACTAATACCTTATTAACATCACCTTCTTTTAATTTACAAACACCAATTTTTACAAGTGCATCTTTAAGTTTTTGGCACCATTACAGAGGTTTTGGAAATGGAAATGCTAGGGTAGAAGTGTCTATTAGTGGTGGTGCATGGAGTCCTTTAGCTGGATTGTCATGGACAACTGCGACACAAGGTTCACCATCAAATTTTGTAAATGTTAATTATGATTTATCAGCTTATGTTGGAAATAATGATGTAAGAATTCGATTTAATTATGCAAATGCACAATTCGCTTGGTTTTGGGCTGTAGATAATGTAAAAGTTACAGGTAGTACAGTTTCTGATGTTACCTGGTCACCAACAACTGGTTTGTGGCTTAACTCTGGATTAACAACACCATACACAGGAACAGCATCAGCTACTGTTTATGCCGCTCCAAACGCTACTACTATTTATACTGCTAGTGCAGATTCTCCAGATGGATGTACAAGCTTTAAAGATATAACAATTTCAGTTACAAACGTTAATGGAGGAACTGTTGCAGCACCATTTAATAATCAAACTATTTCATGCGGTACTTCAATTACTAGTGTAACGCTTACAGGAAATACTGGAAGTGTTGTTTATTGGCAATATGCAAATAATCCTGCATTTACAGGAGCAGTTACCATTGCTTCAAGTGCATCTAATACATTAACAGCAGCTCAAATGTCTGTATATTCTGGAGTGAGTTATTTTAGAGCAGTAATATCTACAGGAAGTTGTCCTTTAGCTTATGGTAACACAGTAATCATAACAACAACTGCAACAATTTGGAATGGTACAGCTTGGTCTAATGGTCTTCCAAGTAGTACAAAAGCTGCAATTTTTAATGGTACTTATGATTCAGATTCAGATGCTGATTTAGCATCATCTCCAACGCCAACTATATTAAATGCGTGTTCAGTATTTGTTCAAACAGGTACAGTTACATTTAATTCAAATTATATTTTAAATGTTGAAACTACTGTAAATTCAACAGGAGGTTTAATAGTTTTCGAAGATGACGCTAGTTTAGTTCAAGACAATAACGTATCTAATGCACCAGGTGTTTATAATGGTGGAAATACTGGTCCGATTACCTATTATAGAAACACTACAAACATGAATCTTTATGATTACACTTATTGGTCTTCACCAGTTTATCCACAAGCATTGAGCGAATTATCACCATTAACTTTAGCAGATAAATACCACCAATTTTTTACAAGTGGCGGTTATTGGCAAAATGTTGCTGGAAATTCAGTAATGACGCCTGCAAAAGGTTATATAATTAGAGCACCTCAAGGTCACACTAGTGGAACAGCTTTTAATGGAATATTCTCGGGAACAAATAATGCAGTTCCTAATGGTACACCAAATAATGGAACAATTTCAATTCCAATAGTTATTGGTACTAGTGATTTGAATCTTATTGGTAATCCTTATCCAAGTTCAGTAAACGCAATTGCATTTTTATCAGATACAACTAATGCTAATTTTGTTCAAGGTACAATGTATTTCTGGACTCATACAACACCTATTTCTGGAGGAATTTATAATCCTGCAGATTATGCAATATTTAACTATTCAGGTTCAACTTCAACTGGTCCAGGTTCAGGTACAATAACACCTAATGGTTTAGTTGCTGCTGGACAAAGTTTCTTTATTAAAGGAATAAATCCAACAAGTGCTCCACCGGCAAGTATGATGGCAACATTTAAAAATTCTATGAGAAGTGCAACTTACTCAAATTCTCAATTTTTTAAATCTAATGTGGCTTCGAATTCAAGTTCAACAGATGCTAACAGTGAAGAGGTTAATACTATTTTAAATTTAGAAAGAAGTAGAATTTGGCTTGATGTTACTAATAATCAAGGTGCATTTAAACAAACATTAATTGGATATATAGAAAATGCTACAAACGGCATTGATAGAGGTTTTGATGGTGAAACCATATATGCAGGCAGTACAATTTCTTTATATTCTTTAATAGGAAATTCTAAATTAGGAATTCAAGGTCGTTCATTACCTTTTGATACTACTGACGTTGTTGCTTTAGGTTATTATTCTTCAATAAATGGAACCTATCAAATTAGCTTGTCTAACTTTGATGGATTGTTTCTTAATCAAGATGTATTTCTTGAAGACAAATTGTTAAATGTAATTCATAATCTTAAAACTAATAGTTACTCATTTGTTACAACAATTGGTACATTTGAAAATCGTTTTCAAATTATTTATTCAAACCCACTTTCAATTGATCAACCAATATTTAATGACAACAGTGTTATTGTTTACAAACAAAATCAAGATATTCAAGTTGAAACTACTAATTATTTAATAGATTCAATAGAAGTGTTCGACATAAGAGGTAGAAAATTATTTGGAAAAAAAGAAATTAATTCTAATAAATTTTCTATAAAAAACCTAGATTCTTCTCAACAAGTATTAATTGTTAAAATTATTTCTGAAGATGGTATAATTGTCAACAAAAAAATTATTTTTTAATCAAGAAATAATAAATATCCCATGTAAAATTTTTATTCTACATGGGATTATTCTGTAGAAGTAGTTCTATTGAAAATTTTAAAAGTGTTTTTAGTCGATTATTTTTATTATTTAATCGTTTTTGCTAACATTTAAGTTACTTGTATTTAACTTTATTTATATATTAACCCATTAATTAACCCAATTTTTTTATTTATGATTAGAAACTACAATTCTTTGATTCCTTGTTCGAGAACAAGTCTCAAAAGAGGTGTTGGAGACAAAGTCGGTTCGCCGCCTAAATCCAATTCTAAATCTGCGTCAAGAACGTGGATTGTAATGCTTCTGATGTTTTTGTTTATGACCATTGGTCAATTGGCAAATTCACAGACAATAAATGCTAGTACATATCCTTTTACTGCTTCAAGTGGAGCAACTTTACAGGATATGTCAACAGGTTCAACTGTTTTAGTTGGTTCTGCTTCAGATGATGGAGCTTCTGCCGTTCAAAACATTGGTTTTGATTTTTGGTTTGTAGGTAACAAATACACCCAATTTTCTGCAAATGCTAATGGTTTAGTACGATTAGGTGCAACTGCAGTTTCTACTGCATTCAGCAATTCTTTGGGTTCTGGAGATCTACCAGCACTTGCTCCTTATTTTGATGATTTGGCTACAGGAACAAACGGTAGAGTCAACTTTAAAATAGTTGGAACTGCTCCAAACAGAATTCTTGTAATTGATTGGTTAGTAACAGTTCCTAGAAATACTGCTGGTGTACCAGCAGCTTCATTTCAGGCATGGCTTTACGAAACCACTAGTGTTATCGAATACCGTTATGGTGCTGGTATGGTAGCTGATGCTACTAATAGTGGTGCTTCAATAGGTTTTGCAAATTCATCTACAATTTTAGCGAGTGTAACATTAAATGCTACTTCAACAAGTTCAACTTGTGCTTATGGTACAGCTAATAATGCTAACACAATTGGTCTTGCTGCAGGAACAAAATTTACTTTTACTCCTTCTTCAACTCCTCCAGCTGATCCGACAACTCTTGCTTTTACAGCAGTGACATTATCTACAATTACTCCAAATTGGGTTGATAATTCAACTAATGAAGTAGGGTTTTTAGTTACAAGAGCTTTAGATGCTGGTTTTACAATTGGTGTTGCAACTGCTTCTGTAGCATCTACAACTACTGCTGGAACAGGTACAGCATATACTTTAGCTCAAACTGGACTTTCTCCAGGAACAACTTATTTTTATAGAATTCAAGCCGTTATAGAAGGTGCAGGAAGTACTCCTGGTCTTACAGGTTCTCAAGCTACAACTGCAGGTATTACCTATTATTGGGTAGGTGCTACAGGTGGTGTATGGAGTTTAGCTTCTAACTGGAATACTCTTCCATCTGGTTCAGGAACTACAAGAGCAACTGCATTAACTACCGACGTTTTAATAGTTGATGGTGCTGGTACTGTTGCTGGTGCTGCTGTTACTATTAGTGTTGATGTTGCCAGTTTTTCAATTGGTCAACTGCAAGTAACTAGTAACACTGCATGTACTTTACAGTCAAGTATTACAACTACACGAAATATTACAATCACCGGTGGTGGTGGTGATGATTTTGTAATTCAATCAGGAAGTACATTAAATCTAATAAATGCTACTAATGCTGTTGGGTTCTTGTTTACAGGAATAGCAAATACAGGTGACATTTCTGGAATTTTAAATTTTGCAGGTTCAGCATCAAATCTTTTAACAACAACTGGTGGAACTGGTACTTTAGTGACTGTTACACCTACAGGTGTTGTTAATTTAGGTTTTGCTGGTAACTCTTTAATTGGTTCTGTAGCAACATTATCATTTGCTGCTGGTTCTAATTGTAACTCTACTGGAGCTACAACTGGTGCGCCACCAGTACCATTAGCTACATGGGCAACTACTTCTAATTTAACAATTACAGGTATAACAACTTCTACTACAGCTCCAACTAATGCTACTCAGTCGTTTGGTAATTTAACTTATAACTGTCCTGCTGCAACTGCAACAATGAGTTTCTTTGCAGGTGGAACAACTGCGGTTGTTAAAGGTAATTTAACGATTACTGCTGCTGGTGCAACTGGTGGCACTGGAATTTTTAGAGCTTTAACGACAGGTACATTAAATGTAACTGGAAATGTTAATGTTTTACAAGGTAGATTCCAATCTGCAAGTTCAACAGGTACATTAATTGTTTCTGGAAATACAACCAATAGTGCTAATGGTATTATTGATATATTAGCAGGAACTTACTCTCAAAGAGGAACTACATTTACTAATAATGGAACTTTAACAGGAGTTGTTTCAACAGCTACATTACAGTTCTTATCATTTACTAATGTGGCTCAAACTTTTGCAGGTTCTGGAACAGTATTAACTAATATAGGTGCTGTTACTCTTCAAAATGGTGGTGGATTAACAATTACTCATACGAATCAAATTCCAACATTAAGAGTTAATCTTTTTGGAGGTAATATTACTAACAGTAATAAAATTACTTTTGGTACAGGTCTTGCTCTAAACACAGCTACTCAAATTGGAGCTGCTGGTTTATTAACTCCTGCTGGTTCATTTGACGTTAGTCCTACTTATAATTTAGGTACAGGTACTTATGGAGTAATTTATGCTCAAGAAGGTGTGGCAAGAACAACAGGTTTTGAAATTCCAACGCCTCGTTCTATTGCTTTTCTTACGCTTTCTAATTCTAATGGTTTAACAGTTGCTGGTGGTCCTTTGGCTGCTACTACGTTAACTTTTAGTGCTTTATCTGGTGGTAATATTAATACTACCGCAGCTAATTTATTAACTGTTACAGGTACAGCTACTACAAATATTGTTAGAACTTTAGTTACAGCTTATGTAAATGGTCCTTTGGCAATTACATTACCTGCTAGTTTAGCGGCAACAACATATACTTTCCCAATAGGAAAAGGAACTTTAAATACTTTTGCTTTAGTAAATGCTACAACAAATGCTGGAGGAACTGTTACAGTTCAAGCCGAAGCATTTGATGCAAATGCTGGTGGTTCTAATGGTTTAAATATTAGTGCTACAAGTACTACTAAATATTGGGCTGCAAGTATTACAGCAGGTTCTGCAAACTTTACAGGTGCTTTAATTCAATTGAATGATACTACTACAGGTAGAGATGCAATTGCTGCAAGTGCAACTATAAATGGTGCTTATGATTTACAAGGTGGTGTTGCAGTAACAACTACTCCAACTACATTAACTACATCAGCTCCAGCAAATACAACTTTGCCAGGTTTCTTCTTAATGGGTAATAAAGCTGCTGCTAATATTAGTAACTTAGTTATTGCTCCAAGTGGAACGCAATGTACTAATGTTGCTAGAACAGTTACAGTTGATGTTACTCCAGGTGGAGGAACAGTTACTAGTGTAGTAATTAATTATTCTGTAAATGGTGTTGCACAATCTGCAATTACTATGACAGCTACAACAGCAAATGGTTTCCCTTTATTAGATTCTTATACAGGAACTATTCCAACTGTTACTCCAGTAAATGCTTCAGTAACTTGGTCAGTAACTGCAACTGATAGTAATCTATTAACTAAAACTCAAGCTGGAACAAGTTATTCAGACGAACCTTTATTGCCGTTTACAGCACTTGCTACTGCTAGTGTTGCTAATATATGTGGTGCTGGTTCAAGTGTGTTAACTGCAAGTTTTGCTTCTTCAGGTAACGGAACTATTGGAAATGGTACTACATTAACAAGTGCTACTACTCAACCAACAGCATTTTGTAACAGATGGCCTTCTAATAGAATGCAAACTATTTATACTGCTTCTGAATTATCAGCTGCTGGTTTATTTGCTGGACCAATCTCTGCTATGTCATTTTTTACTACGACTTTAGGAGATGGCGCAACAAATGCTGGTTTTACAGTAAAAATTGGAACAACTGCATTGTCAGTTTTATCAGGTGCAACTTTTCAAGATACAACACCTTATACTACTGTTTTTCCTTCTGCAACTTATACTCATACAGCATCTGGAGAACAGGTAATTCCATTTTCAACTCCTTTTGTTTGGGATGGAACTTCAAATATTATTGTTGATGTAGTTCATCTTGGTGCAAATTTAACAAACAATTCAGTAACATTATTTACTGCTACAGCGACTAACATGGTTGCTTTTACTACTACAGCATCTACAAATGCTCCTAGTTTTAGTACAACTCGTTTAAATGTTAAATTTGCTGGAACTTTTACTCCAACAATTACATCTGTTTTATGGTCTAATGGTGCTACTGGACTTACTACAACAGTTTCTCCAACGACAACTACAGGATATTCTGCTATTATTACTGCAAATGGATGTACTAAAACAACTAACACAGTTACAGTTAATGTTGTGCCAGTTCCGACTGCTCCAGCTGCAAATGTAACAACTGCTACTTGTGGTGCTGGTGTTCCTTTGGTTTCTGTTTCAGATCCAAACGGATTTACAACTCCAACTTACAAATGGTATGCGGATAATTCAACTACAACTGCTTTACAAACAAGTACTTCAACTACTTATACTTCTAGTATTAGTACAACAACTACTTTTTATGTTTCAGTTATCAATCCAACAACAAGTTGCGAAAGTTTAAGAACTCCAATTACTGCAACTGTAAACACACCAGATCCAATTAACCCAATTGCGAATCAATCGGTTTGTTTGGCATCATCATTTAGTGTTACAGCTACAAGCGTAAGTACATCTTATATATATACTTGGACAGCTTCACCTGCAGCAGGTAGTGGTATAGCAACTTCATTAACTGGAGCATCTCAAACTATAACGCCAACAATTGCTGGTACTTATACGTATACAGTTGCCGCTTCTGGTGGTGGTTGTAATGCATCTACAACGTTTACTGCAACTGTAAATACTTATCCAGTAATATCTTCTGTAAAAGCTACTCCGACTTCGGTTTGTGCTGGTGGTATTAGTACTTTAACAGGTTCAATACCTGGAACAGGAATATTCTCTACAGGAACAGGATCTACTTTAGATCCAATGATTGGTGCTACTAGTGTTCTTACTTCAGGAAATGATGATACACCAACTGCAGCTGCTGCAAGTATTGGATTTAGTTTTTCATTTAATAATGTAAATTATACTCAATATTCAGTTTCACCTGATGGATGGATTTTATTAGGTAGTACAGTTGCATCATCTCAATTTACAAATGGTACAACTAGTACATTAAATACTCCTAAACTATCTCCATATTGGGATGATTTAGCTACTGGTACAGATGGTAATGTTAAAACATTAGTCACTGGTACAGCTCCAAATAGAATATTTAAAGTTCAGTGGCAGGTAACAGTACCAAGAAGTACTGCTGGTCCA
>JAYTPS010000344.1:0-3399 GCA_043747155.1 Flavobacterium sp.
CTGTACGACTAATTTCGGCAATTATTAAAGAAATGCAATTGGATAAAGATATTTATAAACCAAAACAGGTTTTAAGTAGAATTTCATCTTATAAAAATTCATTAATAACGGTAAAAGCTTATTTGAATAATCCTGAACTGCAAGAACAAGACGCAATGTCTAAAAAACCTCGTTTGGGTGAAATTTACAATAATTATGTTGAGCGTTGCTTTAAATCAGGCGCAATGGATTTTGACGACTTATTATTAAAAACCAATGAATTACTTAATCGTTTTCCAGAGGTTTTGGCCAAATATCAAGACAGATTTAGATACATTATGGTTGATGAGTACCAAGATACCAATCATTCTCAATATTTAATAGTTCGTGCTTTGTCTGATAGATTTCAAAACATTTGCGTTGTTGGTGATGATGCTCAAAGTATTTATGCTTTTCGTGGTGCTAATATCAATAACATTTTGAACTTTCAAAAAGATTATGAAAATGTAAAAACATATAGATTAGAGCAAAATTATCGATCTACCAAAAACATTGTTGAAGCTGCAAATTCTATTATTGATAAAAACAAAACTAAGCTCGAAAAAGTTGTTTGGACTGCAAACGACTATGGCTCAAAAATAAAAGTACATCGAAGTGTAACCGATGGTGAAGAAGGTCGATTTGTTGCAGGAGAAATATTCGAACAAAAAATGCGCAACCAAATGCTAAATGGTCAATTTGCTATTTTGTATCGAACCAATGCTCAATCAAGATCTATGGAAGATGCTTTGCGAAAAAGAGATATTCCATATAGAATTTATGGTGGATTATCTTTTTACCAACGAAAAGAAATAAAAGATGTACTTTGTTATTTGCGATTGGTTATTAATCCTAAAGATGAAGAAGCTTTGGTTCGTGTTATAAACTATCCAGCTCGAGGAATTGGTGACACTACTGTCGAAAAACTTACTGTTGCAGCCAATCACTACAAACGTTCCATATTTGAAGTTATGGAACATATTGATAAAATTGATTTAAAACTAAATACTGGAACCAAAACCAAGTTACAAGATTTTGTAACAATGATTAAAAGTTTTCAAATAATTAATCAAAATCAAGATGCATTTTACCTTACAGATCATGTAACTAAAAAAACAGGATTGGTTCAAGAATTAAAAAAGGATGGAACACCAGAAGGAATTGCCAGAATAGAAAATATAGAAGTTTTAATGGGTGGAATTAAAGATTTCATCGAAGGTCAAAAAGAAATTGATGGTGCTCGTGGTGCTTTATCAGAATTTATGGAAGATGTAGCTTTGGCAACCGATTTAGATAAAGATACTGGCGATGATGATAGAGTTGCGTTAATGACAATTCACTTGGCCAAAGGATTAGAATTTCCTTATGTATTTGTTGTTGGATTAGAAGAAGACTTGTTTCCAAGCGCAATGAGCTTAAACACAAGAAGTGAACTCGAAGAAGAAAGAAGATTATTTTATGTAGCATTAACTCGAGCCGAAAATCAGGCCTACTTAACATATGCTCAATCAAGATATCGTTGGGGAAAACTAACAGATAGTGAACCATCAAGATTTATTGAAGAAATAAAAGAAGATTATATCGAGTATATAAATCCAATAGACAATGGTGGCTATCGTTACAAACCCATGATGGATATGGATATCTTTGGTGATATAGACAAATCTAAGTTAAGATTAGCCAAGCCAATTGCATCTGCACCACCAAAAAGATATGGTGACCAAGATGTTGTTTCGAATACTATTCGAAAATTAAAACCTTTGGCAAACGAAAAAAGCAATTCTAATACAAACTTATTTGATAATAAACTTGCAACAGGAACAATTGTTATGCATGAACGATTTGGTAAAGGCGAAATTGTAAATCTTGAAGGTGTTGGAGCAGATAAAAAAGCAGAAATTAGGTTTGAAGTTGGAGGAATTAAAAAACTATTGTTGCGATTTGCAAAGTTGGATATAATAGGTTAATATTTATTCTTAATAAAGCTCACCATTTTTCCATAAGCATCTATTTGATTTTCAATAACCCAATCGCCATGTCCACCACTATATAAATAAAATTCATTGTATATTCCGAATTCATTTAGTTTATTATGTAAATCTTGTCCTTGTGTTATTGGAATTAACGGATCGGCATTTCCGTAAAGCATAATTGTAGGTTGAGAAGCAGAAGTAACTTTAAATAAAGGACTTATTTGTTGATAAAAACTTGGATTTGAAGCATAATTTACTCCAGTTGCAGTTTGAAAAAGTGTTACCATAAAAGGATTAGATGTATAATTAGTATCTACAAAATTAGTTGGACCAACAATGCTACAAACCATTTTTATATTAGAATTATAACCATAACTATATAGCATCGATAAATGTGCACCAGCGCTTACTCCAATAAAACCAAAATTATCTGAAATTCCATAATTTTCATTTTTTAATTTTGTTACAATTGATTCAATATCATCAATTTGCATTGGAAATGCTGGAATATTTGCAGTTGCTAATCTATAATTTACATTGGCAATGGCATATTCTGGTAAATTTTGTTTTATAATATTTACTGCATAATCCATATTGGCTTTGTCACCTTCTGTCCAACCGCCACCATGAACCAAAATTAAAGTTTTAGTTGAAGATTCATTTCTATTTGCTGGTAAATACAAATCAAAAACTTGTTGCGAATTACTACCATAACTTACATTTAAAAAAGATTCTTGTTTTAAAGTTTCAGTTGTTGAATCAGTATTACAAGAAAAAAATAATGTTGATAGTATAATGTAAAAATAAAGTGAAGTTTTCATAGCTTATTATATCTTTGTTATATAACGTGAAATTTGTTTTTTTAATATAAATTTCTAAAATTGTATTATAAATAATTTAAAAATCATGGCTCAGTTTATTAAAATATACCAAGATAATCCCAACGAAGCAGCAATAAAACGTGTAGTAGATGTTTTAAAAAATGGTGGTTTGGTTATTTATCCAACAGATACTGTTTATGGATTAGGTTGCGATATTACAAATACCAAAGCTTTAGAACGTATTGCAAAAATAAAAGGAATAAAGTTAGAAAAAGCAAATTTTTCATTTGTTTGCAGTGATTTGAGTAATATTTCTGACTATGTAAAGCAAATTGACACCACTACATTTAAACTATTAAAACGAGCTTTACCTGGAGCATATACTTTTATTTTACCAGGAAATAATAATCTTCCAAAAGAGTTTAAAAAGAAAACTACAGTCGGAATTCGTGTTCCCGATAACGAAATTGCATTAGAAATTGTTAGAAAATTGGGTAATCCAATTGTTTCAACTTCTATTCATGATGATGATGAAGTTTTAGAATATTCTACCGATCCTGAATTAATTTTCGAAAAATGGCAAAACC
>JAYTPS010000345.1:0-2503 GCA_043747155.1 Flavobacterium sp.
TTTATCAAAATCGCCAATTTTGCCGATAATACGTTTAATTCGGTTTAAAGCATCTGCATCGTCTTTGGCTTTGTAGTCTGTTACGCCAGATATTTCGCAGTGGGTTGTAGCGCCACCAAGTGTTTCATTGTCAATGGTTTCTCCAATTGCGGCTTTAACTAAATAACTCCCAGCCAAGAAAATACTACCAGTTTTATCTACAATCATGGCCTCGTCACTCATAATTGGTAAATAAGCGCCGCCAGCAACACAACTTCCCATTACTGCTGCTATTTGTGTAATTCCCATACTAGACATTATTGCATTATTTCTAAAAATGCGTCCAAAATGTTCTTTGTCTGGAAAAATTTCATCTTGCATTGGTAAATATACACCAGCAGAATCTACCAAATATATTATTGGTAACCGATTTTCTATAGCAATTTCTTGAGCACGAAGATTCTTTTTTCCTGTAATTGGAAACCATGCACCAGCTTTAACTGTGGCATCATTGGCTACAACAACGCATTGTTTTCCTGAAATATATCCAATTTTTACAACAACACCGCCAGAAGGACAACCGCCATGTTCTTTATACATTCCGTCACCAACAAAAGCACCAATTTCGATAGACCTTGATTTTTCATCTAATAAATAATCAATTCGTTCTCTTGCAGTCATTTTACCTTCTGCATGTAATTTTTCAATGCGTTTTTCTCCTCCACCAAGTTTAACTTTGGCAAATCGTTGCTTTAAATCGGATAGTAAAAGTTTATTGTGATCTTCGTTTTTGTTGAAATTTATGTCCATAAAAATGTATTCTTAATTTTCATTGGCTAAAATACAAAAACGATTGAAAAAATAGTAGCGTTTGTAGAGAAATGAAAAATATTATTATTAATTGATTTTACTAGTAACTTAACATTCTCTTAATATTAGTTGAATACATTTGCATAAAATTATATAAAATGACACTAAATAGTATTTTTCAATTTTTTGTTCCAAAAGATAAAAAGTTTTTTCCATTATTTGAATTAGCCGCAACAAATTTAATTATTCTTGCTAATACTTTGCACGAAGCTGTAAATGCTCCTAAAGGTGAAAGAGAAGAATATTTTAAGAAAATTGAAGAACTTGAAGCAACAATTGAAGAAATTACTCATAAAACACATCTTGAATTAAGCAAAAACTTTATTACACCATTTGACAGAGAAGACATTCATTCATTAATAAAATCTATTGATAACGTTGCTGATAATATGCATGGTGCAGCAAGTAGAATTAAATTATATCAGGTTGATAAAATTACCAAATCTATAAGAAAGTTAACCGAAATAAATTTAGAAGCTTGTCAATTGATTGGTGAAGGTATTAAACAATTGAAAGATATGAACAATATTAAAATGATAAAAGATACCTGCAAGAAAATTAATAAACTTGAAAGTAAGGCAGATGTTGTTTTTGATAAAGCTGTTGCCGATATTTTTGAAAATGAAACAGATGCAAAAAATATTATTAAATATAAGGAAGTGCTTTCAGCTTTAGAAATGGCATCAGATAAATGTAAAAGTGTATCCAATGTAATGGAACAAATTTCAGTAAAACATTCATAAATAGTTATATAAATCAGCATTTATGGATTTTACATTACTTATAATTATTATTTTCCTTGCTTTGATATTTGATTATATCAATGGTTTTCATGATGCAGCCAATTCTATTGCAACAATTGTTGCTACTAAAGTATTAACTCCATTTCAAGCTGTAGTTTGGGCAGCATTTTTTAACTTTTTAGCATATTGGGTTTTTGGATTTGGTGTTGCCGATACTGTTGCCAAAACTGCACATACTAGTAGTATAAATTTGAATGTAATTTTAGCAGGAGTTATTGCAGCAATTATTTGGAATATAATAACTTGGCTAAAAGGTATTCCATCTTCATCATCACATACATTAATTGGTGGTTTTGCTGGAGCAGCTGTAGCACATGGCTTTCTAGGTGTTACTGATTTGGAACATGCTGGATTTAAAATTGTAAATTGGTATAAAGCTGCAAAAGCTGGTGAATTATTGCCATCTGGTGTGTTTATGGTAATTTTATTTATTGTTTTAGCTCCGTTATTAGGAATGATTATTTCCTATTTCATTTCATTATGGTTAATGTATTCGTCAAAAAAGAATATTTATCCTAAAATATTTACCATAATTTTAATTTTTTTAGTGCTTTGGTTTTTAAATTCTGTAATGATCAGTTATGAAGACATAAAAAAGCCAAGATTTGAAAATCATTTTTGGAGTGTTCTAACTGAACCTCAAAATATAAAATGGTTTTTGGTAGCAACTATTTTTTATTCCTTAGCCATTTTTAATTTATTATTTAGTAGTTTCTCTACTGCTAAAGCCGAAAAAGTTTTGAAGAAAATGCAACTATTATCTTCTGCTGCATTTAGTTTAGGACATGGAGGTAATGATTCGCAAAAAGTTATGGGTATCATTGCAGCAGCAGTTGCAGTATTTATAAAAG
>JAYTPS010000346.1:0-3176 GCA_043747155.1 Flavobacterium sp.
CAATATCCGCCTTATTTTGATGTATGTGAGTTAACAGATTACAACTATTGTTTTCTTGCAGCTCCAGCAGATTGTGACGGAACAAGATTAAACAATCTAGTACAATCTAATTCTGTAATATACTATTCAATAAATGGTGATATTTATACCTTTATCAAGCCCATTTGTGGCGATTGCACATCATTTTCATCAAATATAAGACCAACATTTTGGATAGACTAAAACCATTTTATTTGCTATTAATTGTAACAATTAATACAACACTTCTTTTTGCTCAAAAAAGCGAATCAAGTTTTCTTAAAAAAAACATTGATATATTTACATCAGAAACAATTTATGTTTCCACCAACAACAGCGCTTTTATAACTGGTGAAACATTACTTTACAACATGCATTGCCTAAATCCAATTGATTTTAAAACTAGTACAATTAGTAAAGTTGCCTATATACAACTTATATCAAGCGATAAAAAAATTGTTGCCAATCAAAAATTATTTCTAAAAAACGGCCTTGGATATGGTGACATTTTTATTCCAACAAATTTAAATTCTGGCCATTATAAATTAATTTGCTATACCAATTGGATGTTAAATAAAAAAGAAGCAACTTATTTTGAAAAAGACATCGTTATAGTAAACCCATATCTAACAGAAACTAAAAATAGCATTAGCAATAATAGTTTTGAAACAACTATAGAAAACACAGCTGTTAATAACACCTCAGGATTACAAATTGTAACCACTAAAAAAACATATTCGCCAAGAGATTTAGTGAAATTTAATGTTAAATCTAATGATTTAATTGATGGTAATTATTCGGTTTCAGTAAAAAAAATGGATGAACTCACATTAAAAAATAATTTAAATGCTGCAAGATTTTCAAAAACAAATACTACTTCAGAAATTAATAAAACTAATTTAATTCTTCCAGAGCTTAGAGGTGAAATAATATCTGGAAAAATAACTTCTAAAAATAATGAAAATCCTATAAGCAATATTTCAGTTGGAATTTCAATTGCTGGCGAAAATTTTATTTATAAAGCAACAAAAACAAACTCAGCAGGAGAATTCTTTTTTAATATTGATAAAGAATATGATACTCCCAATGCTATTGTTCAAGTTATAGATAATAATAGATTTGAATATTCGATTTTTATAAATGAATTACCAAATATCAATTTAGACAATTTATATTTTGATACAAATTTTTCATTGTCAGAAAATGCAATCTCAATAATAAAAGAAAGAGCAATTTCATCACAAATTGAAAATGCCTATTTTGATTCAAAAAAAGACAGTACTTTTAGTTTTAAAAAAACAAAGTTGTTTTATAACACTTTAGAAAAACAGTATATACTAGATAATTATAATAGATTTCCAACACTTTTAGAAACAATAACCGAAGTGCTAAAAGAAGTTATTTACACAAAAAATAACGAAAAATATACTGTTTTAGTGAACGATTATAATGTAGATTTTTCATTGTCTGAACCAACACTAATTTTAGTTGACGGACAATTAATTCAAAATGTGAATTCCATTTTAGATATAAAAATGCAAGATATTTACAAAGTAAGTATACTTCAAGGTGGTTATTATTATGGACCAAATTTATACAACGGCATGATTAGTCTAGTATCTAAAAATCATGATTATCAAATAAAAGTAAATGCTGATTACATGATTAAAACCAACAGAATAACTCCCAATAAAGAAAAAAAATACTTTGCTCCAGAGTATGCCATAACTAATAATATCGAACGAATTCCAGATTATAGACAACAATTATTATGGCTTCCAAATTATAATTTAAAAGATGATATTACATTTTATACATCAGATATTAAAGGCACATTTGAAGTAATAATTGATGGATTTACAAATGAAGGATCACCAATATATATGACTGAAACATTTGAAGTAAAATAATTAAAAAATAATTTTTGTTCGTTTTTTGTAACTTTTTTTCAATTCTTTACGTATAATAACCTGAACACTTTAATTAAAGTAAAAAAATAAATGAGACAGCTCAAAATCACCAAGCAGGTAACTAATCGTGAAACTGCTTCCTTAGACAAGTACCTACAAGAAATTGGAAAAGTTGATTTGATTACTGCAGATGAAGAAGTAGAATTGGCACAAAAAATTAAAGCTGGAGACCAAAAAGCTCTAGAAAAATTAACAAAAGCTAATTTACGTTTTGTGGTTTCTGTTGCAAAACAATACCAAAACCAAGGACTTACACTTCCCGATCTAATTAACGAAGGAAATCTTGGTTTAATAAAAGCAGCACAACGTTTTGATGAAACTCGTGGATTTAAATTTATTTCGTATGCTGTTTGGTGGATTCGTCAATCGATTCTTCAAGCACTTGCTGAACAATCTCGTATTGTGCGTTTGCCATTAAACAAAATTGGTTCTATCAATAAAATCAACAAAATGTATGCTTTATTAGAGCAATCTAATGAAAGACCACCATCTGCTGAGGAAATTGCCAAAGAACTTGACATGACTGTAAATGATGTAAAAGAGTCAATGAAAAACTCTGGTCGTCACCTTTCAATGGATGCACCACTTGTTGAAGGAGAAGATTCAAACCTTTATGACGTTTTACGTTCTGGAGAATCACCAAATCCTGATAGAGAATTGATTCACGAAAGTTTACGTACAGAAATTGAGCGTTCACTAGAAACTCTTACACCAAGAGAAGCCGATGTTGTTCGTTTATATTTTGGTTTAGGCGATCAACATCCAATGACATTAGAAGAAATTGGTGAAACTTTCGATTTAACTCGTGAGCGTGTACGTCAGATAAAAGAAAAAGCAATTCGCAGATTAAAACATACTTCAAGAAGTAAAATCTTGAAAACGTATTTAGGATAAATATTTGTTTCAAAACTTAGGTTTTAAGTTCTTTATCTGACTTGATACCTGGATCTTGAAACTCTTTTACAGTAAACAACAGCTTTAAAACTGTTCGTTTTTTGATTGATGATTGAAACTCCGGCTGATTACCGGAGTTTTGTTTTTTAAAAGCCGAACAAAAACTCCAGTCTGTTCGCAAAAGCTCGAGTTATGCTATATTTTGGAAGAAAATCGAAAAAAATGAAGAATTTTTTTTTTGTCCCAACCTTTTCGAGATAATTGTAATCTTAATAAAGTAAAGAAACCTAAAAC
>JAYTPS010000347.1:0-11970 GCA_043747155.1 Flavobacterium sp.
ATTTGTAAAACCATTTAATGATAGCTTAACCAATGTATACTTAAAAAATAAGGATTTCAAATTATTAAAAAATGGTTGGTTTGAAAATATGAACAAGCCAAACTAATTTTATATTTTTTTAAAAACATTAAATGATAAAAGTAAATTTTACACTTTTTCCAATTTTGATAACTGAAAGATTAACACTTAGACAGTTATCAATTACTGATAAGCAAAATATTTTTGATTTGAGATCAGACACAGAAATAAACAAATATCTCAACAGAGAACCAAGCAAGACAATTGAAGATGCAATAAGTTTTATTAATAAAGTTAATGATAATATTAAAAATCAAAATTCAATTTATTGGACAATTTGCTTAAAAAGTACTGAAACATTTGTTGGAACAATTTGTCTTTTTGACTTTTCTGAAGAGAATAATAGTTGCGAAATTGGATATGAACTGATGACGAAATTTCAAGGACAAGGAATAATGAAAGAAGCCACAGAAATGGTAACAAAGTATGTATTTCAAACTTTAAAGTTTAAAAAAATACTTGCTTTTACACATTATCAAAATCAGAATTCAACCAACTTATTGTTAAAGTTAAATTTTGTAAAATCATTAGAAACAGTTAAAGAAAATCCTAGCTTAAATATTTTTACTTTGACCAATAATATTGAAAATCAATTATAAATGAAATCTAAAAATCCAATTTCAATCTTAGAAAATAATAAAAATATCATTTTTAGAAATTGCTATAAACGAAGGAATTGAAAGTGGAATTGATAAAAATTTCAATCCTAAAAAACATTTAGAATTTTTAAAATCTAAAAAAAAATGAACCATAATCCAAAATCAATACGACCATTCATAGGAGCAAAAAACTATGTAATATCACAAAACTTCTACCGTGATTTAGGGTTTAAAGAAGTTGTTTTATCTTCAAGTATGAGTTATTTTGATAGCAATGGTTTTGGATTTTATTTACAAAATGCTTTCGTAAAAGATTGGATTGACAATACAATGGTTTTTATGGAATTAGAAAATGTGAAAGAATTTTGGGAGGAATTAATAAAATTAGAACTTCCTTCTAAATATGAAACTGTAAAAATTGTTCCTGTCAAAGTACTTGATTGGGGAAAAGAATGTTTTGTTCACGATCCGTCAGGAGTTTTGTGGCATTTTGGAGAGTTTATTTAACTTATTGAAACACAATATTATCAAATATTTAGAGTTAATAACAAATGAATATAAACTGTGAATAAGTTTTTTCAAATTTTCAAATAAAATGTAAAATTTATTCGACATTTTTAATATTTTAGCAAAATAGTTAACCCAAATTACTCTAAATGCTTAAACCTACAATCGTCTTGCTATTGTTAGCAAGTCAGTTGGTTTTTTCCCAAAAAAAACCAACATTAACCTATAAATATGGTTATAACGGAATGGAATTAATTGTGAAAAACAATAATGAAACAATTATTGTTAGCACATACAATTCTAAAAAAGCTATAAAAGATGAAATAGCTTTGAAAATTTATGAAATGTATTCTAAGAAATCTTTTTTTACTGGCGATTTAGTTACAATAACTGGTAATGAAGCAAAAGTAGTTGGTAAAATTTCAATTAGAAAAAAAGGAAATTTAATATTATTAGATTTTTATTACGACGAAATTCAGTGGCAAAATGGTTTGGTTGAAGCTTATGATGATTAAAATTTATTCAAGCTCTTTCAACAAATCTTCTAAATCTAAAGTTTCTGTAAACATCACAATTGTGCCATCTTCATTGTATTTCCATTCTTCTTTTGGTCGATCCCAGTATAATTCTACACCGTTATTGTCTGGATCATTTAGATATAATGCTTCAGAAACTCCGTGATTTGCAGCGCCAGAAAATGGATAATTTGCTTTAAGAATTCTATCATAAATAGTTGCCAAATCTTTACGTCTTGGATATAAAATGGCAGTGTGAAATAGTCCAACGCCTTTTTCGTGAGCCAAAGGAAAGTTTTTGCTGTACCATGTATTCAAACCAATATGATGATGATAACCGCCAGCAGAAATAAAAGCAGCTTCGGTTCCATACATTGTTGTGATTTCAAAACCTAGTAAATCGCAATAAAATTCTAAAGATTTTTGAAGATTGGAAACTTTTAAATGTACGTGACCAATTCGGGTTTGGGTTGGGATTTTATATGTGTTATCCATAATAGTGATTATTTAAGATTTATTAAATTTTATTTTTAATCTTAAAGTAATTTCAAAAAAAATCCTCGAAATTTCGAGGACTTTATAATTTATTCGTTTTTTAAGCTTTCCCAGCTGCAATTAAATTCAAAGCCGAACCTGCTACAAACCAACCAATTTGACTTTCATTATAAGTATGATTAGCAAGAATAACATCTTTAGTTCCATCAGCATGAACAAATTCAAGTGTTAAAGGTTTTGCAGGAGCAAACTCTGTTAAATCAAGAAAATTAATTGTATCATCTTCTTTTATTTTATCATAATCGGCTTCATTTGCAAAAGTTAATGCTAACATTCCTTGTTTTTTTAGGTTTGTTTCATGAATACGTGCAAACGATTTGACTAAAACAGCTTTTACACCCAAAAATCTTGGTTCCATTGCAGCATGTTCTCTAGATGAACCTTCACCATAATTTTGATCACCAACAACAATTGTAGGAACATTTGCAGCTTTGTATGCTCTTGCAACAGCAGGAACAGTATCATATTGACCCGTTAATTGATTTTTAACTTTATTAGCCAATTGATTAAAAGCATTTACAGCACCAATCAACATATTATTTGAAATATTATCTAAATGTCCACGAAAACGCAACCATGGTCCAGCCATAGAAATATGATCGGTAGTACATTTTCCGAAAGCTTTTATTAATAATTTTGCTCCAGTAATATTTTTTCCATCCCAAGCGTCAAATGGAGCTAAAAGTTGTAATCTGTCTGATGTTTCAGAAACTGCAACAATTATTCCGCTTCCATCTTTTGCTGGAGCTTGAAAGCCAGCATCTTCAACATCAAAACCTCTTTTTGGCAATTCATCGCCATGTGGAGGATTCAGTTTTACAGCTTCACCTTTATCATTTAATAAAGTATCAGTAATTGGATTAAAGGTTAAATCTCCAGAAATTGCCAAAGCAGCAACCATTTCTGGAGAAGTTACAAAGGCATGTGTATTTGGATTTCCATCGGCACGTTTAGAGAAATTTCGGTTAAACGAATGAACGATTGTATTTTTTTCTTCTTTTTCTGCTCCTGCTCTATCCCATTGTCCTATACATGGACCACAAGCATTTGTGAAAACTTTAGTTCCCATTTTCTCAAAAGTAGCTATAATTCCATCTCTTTCAATAGTATATCTAATTTGTTCTGAACCAGGATTTATACCAAATTCTGCTTTTGGAGTAATTCCATGAGCAACTGCTTGTTCAACAATAGAAGCTGCACGAGCCATATCTTCATAAGAAGAATTGGTACACGAACCAATTAATCCCCATTCAATTTTTAATGGCCAACCGTTTCTAATTGCTTCATCTTTCATTTTAGAAACTGGTGTTCCTCTATCTGGAGTGAAAGGACCATTAATATGTGGTTCTAACTCAGTTAAATTTATTTCTATAAGTTGATCAAAATAATGATTTGGATTTTCATACACTTCATCATCGCCAGTTAAATATTTTGCCACTTTATCTGCAGCATCAACCACATCTTGACGACCAGTTGCTGCTAAATATCTTCTCATTGAATCATCGTATCCAAAAGTTGATGTCGTAGCTCCAATTTCGGCACCCATATTACAAATTGTTCCTTTTCCGGTACATGACATATTTATTGCGCCTTCGCCAAAATATTCAACTATTGCACCAGTTCCTCCTTTTACAGTAAGAATTTCTGCGACTTTTAATATTACATCTTTTGGAGATGTCCAACCGTTTAATTTTCCTGTTAACTTCACTCCTATTAATTTTGGAAATTTTAATTCCCATGACATTCCAGACATTACATCAACAGCATCTGCACCACCAACTCCAATTGCTAACATACCCAAACCACCAGCATTAACTGTGTGAGAATCGGTACCAATCATCATTCCACCAGGAAAAGCATAATTTTCTAAAACAATTTGATGAATAATTCCCGAACCTGGTTTCCAAAAACCGATTCCGTATTTATTTGATACAGAAGAAAGAAAATCAAAAACTTCTTTAGATTGTGAATTGGCTAAAGCTAAATCAGATTTAGCACCATCTTTTGCAAGAATTAAGTGATCGCAATGAACCGTGGTTGGCACTGCAACTGTTTTCTTTCCGGCATGCATAAATTGCAATAAAGCCATTTGTGCAGTTGCATCTTGACAAGCAACTCTATCTGGAGCAAAATCTACATAATCTTTTCCTCTTGAAAAAGCTTGGGTTGGATTTCCTTCCCATAAATGAGAGTATAAAATCTTTTCTGAAAGTGTTAATGGTCTACCAACTAAATCGCGAGCTTTATCAACACGTTCAGCCATTGTAGCATATACTTTTTTAATCATTTCAATATCAAAAGCCATAATAAATATAGTTAATTTGTTTGTACTGCAAATTTACGAAAACGTTGTACTATTTAAAAATTTTTTAATCAAATATCTTTATTGCTTTCAATAATTTACGAAAACGCAGATTTACCTATATGAATATTATTGAAATCGCATTTATAAGCTCAAAAAATGATAATAGTTAATTTTGAATTAAACTATAGATTAAAAAAAATAAAAATAATTTCGAAATAATTATTATTATTGAAAAATATATTTAACTTTGCATTTCAAAGTACTTTTAATATAATTTTTAAATCATGAAAAAAATAAACACAATTTTAATAAACTACCTAAATAAAACTGGAGTAACAGTTAGTATTGTTGTAACAATTTTTAGCATTACAATGCTCATTATTTCGTTATTAGGAATAAAATTCAACAACGATGCTTTAGAATCAATATGTTTTATGAGTTTAATTGTAGAATTTTTGTATGGAATTATTTTATGTTTTAAAATATTAAAAAACAAAGAAAAATATTTACATCTAATTCCGTTTTTGTTTTTAAATTGGTTTATTGGTTGTTTTTGTACTAATATTTTCGTCAATATTTTTGAAAATTTGCCAATTTGGGTTTACCTAATTACTTTTATCTTTTGTATTTCTAACTTCATTATATACAGCAATTTAAAACACAAGTTAGGTTTAATGTTTTGTTATTTCATCAATGGCTTAACCTATTTGATGATTATATATTATATGATTTATCTAATTCCGTTTGCTCCAATTTCTTTTATTGGAATTTTGGCTTTAGGATTGGGTTTTTATGGATTAGTTCCGATGATTGTTTTTGTAATTCATTCGATAACATTAATAAAAATACTTCCTGAAAACAGAAATAATTTAATTTCGTTTACTTCTGGAATTCTAGTAGTAGTTTTAGGATTAACATTATTCACTTTAAAATTGAGTGATGAGAGTACTAAAATGAGTAAAAATTCAATTACAAAATCATTTGAAAAAACAAATGATGATTTACCAACATACATTACAATTTCTCAAAATTTGAAACCAAATTTTTTCAATGAAATTCTTTTGAAAAAAGACATTGTATATGTATTTACGGATAATTTTTTTGAATTTAGAGGTTTCGATAATTTTGGAGGAAAACAATATAATGAGAGAAAAACGCACAATCCGTTTATAAATATTGCTTATTTATTTTCTGAAGATTTGGATTTAAGTGCCGATGATAGAATAAATATATTAAAATCAAATTTTGATAAACGTTTAGAAACCGAAGAACAGTTGTGGAGCGGAAACGATTTAATTACTAAAAATATAAAAGAAGATGTAAAGATATTTGCAAATAACCGATTGGCATATACCGAAATAACTATGGATGTTGCTTGTAACGAAGATTCATGGGGACAAAAAGAAGCAATTTATTCTTTTCAATTACCGGAAGGTTCGGTTGCCACTTCGCTTTCATTATGGGTAAATGGAGTTGAAAGAAAAGGTGTTTTAACAACTAAAGAAAAAGCAACAAAAGCATATAAACAAATAGTTGGCATTGAAGCTCGTGATCCATCATTGATGCAGTGGAAAGAAGGAAATAAAGTTGTAGTGCGCGTGTTTCCTATTAGTAAAGAATTACCTAGAACTTTTAAATGTGGTTTTACTACGCCATTGAAGGTTGAAAACAAAGAAATGAAGTACCAAAGTTTGAATATTAAAGGTCCAAACATTTCTAATGCTGAAACTATTTCTAGACTTCAAATGGTTGGAAACTCAAAATTCGAAGCTAGTAAAGATTTTGAATTAGATAAAAAATATTACATCAACAAATCAACAGGATTGGATGATTGGGAAGTAATAATGCCATTAAACAATGAAGTTTTTTCTAATGCATTTGTATGGAAAGATAAAGTTTATGAAATTAAAGAACTTGAAAAACAAACCGTTCAATTTACTCCAAGTGAGATTATTTTAGATTTGAATAGTTCCTGGACAGAAGAGGAAGTTGCAACTTTGGTAAATCAGAAAAATAAAAAATACTTTACTTATTTTAACAATCAAAAAGAGGAAATAAATAAAGAGAATTATGAAACTGTTTTATTACAATTTGAAGATTTACATTACTCATTATTACCGCTATATAAATTGCCCGAAAACAGTTTGGTTATTACAAAAAGTGGAAGTTTTTCTGCAAATTTTGAAGAATTAGAAACATCCAATTATTTGAATAAAATAAAATTAGAAACTAAAGATAAACGTCTTAAAATAATTAATATATCAGATGAAATAAATCCGTTTTGGCAAACTATTAAAGAACAGAAATATGCAGAATTTATAAATTGTGATTTAAAAAAATGCTTAACATTAGTAAATGATAATCAGTTTTTATCTTTTAAAACCTCTGAAAACATTGTTAATATTGAGCAATCTGATATTTCAATTCATGAAAATTCAAGAACTGAAACATCAACAAATAATGGTTCAAATCATATTTATAGAATGTACGCTTTTGGTAAAGTTCTAGACGAACAAGTTAAAATTCAACAAGACAGTTTGGCCAATAATAGTTATGTTTCGTTGGCAAAAGACGCCAATATTGTTACTCCAATATCGTCTTTAATTGTACTGGAAACGGATGAAGATTATGTAAAAAATGGTATTGAAAAAAATGTGAACACACTTGGAAATGCTTCAATAAATAATGACGGTGCAGTTCCTGAACCTCATGAATGGTTGATGATTATTATTGGTTTGTGCTTATTGTTTTTTTATTATAAAAAACACAAAAAACAGCTAGTATAAACATGAAGTTTTTATCTCAAAATAAAAAAGCAATTGCAATTTTTGCGATATTATGTCTATTGTCAGCAAATTATAATGTTGTAGCTTTTGGGCTTAATAGGGATTTATTTGGAATACTATTCTCGGTAGTTTTATTTATTATTGGCGGAAGAAAAACAAATTTTAAAATCAATTATTTACTTATTGGTTTGATATTCTTGCTTGAATTTATAAGTTATCGACTACATACAAAATCTTTGCATTTCTTATCTTTAATGCTATTTGTGTGTTTAATTTATTATTTTTTTACTAAAAAATTTTCTTATATATCCTTCATTTGTATTTTATTATTTTCGTCTATTTTCAATAAATTTTTTGAACATTTAACCACCGAAATTAAACAAACTTTATGTTATATTGTATATTTAGCATTGCGAAATTTTATGTCAATTGACAAAATTGAAGGCGTAAACTTTTTCATTAAAGGTGCAAAAATTACTATTGATACTGCTTGCATGGGTTTATCAATGTTTAAAACTGGATTTTTAATTGGTGCTATATTATTGACATTAGAGGAGAAAAAAGAAAAGAAATATTATGGCGTTTTTCAGATAATTGGTTTTTGTTTAATCATTGTTTTTTTGAATATTATTTCTAATTATTTTAGAATAATAACTTTAATTTTGCTCAATTGCACTCAAGAAAACATGCTTCATCACACTATTGGTTTGTTGTGTTTTATACTTTATCAAGTTTTACCAATGTTATTCTTAATTCGTTATTTTAAACCTAAAATAGGAGAATTGATTACATCAGATTTTAAAATGAAAGTATTGCCAAATATAATTACTCTTACAATTATTTTAGCAACAAGTTTAGAAATGAAAAACGAACAGAATTATGATTTATTAACCAATCTCAATAAAAATTACAATAAATCTAAAGGTATTTGGGTAAACAAAGAAGTTTATAAAATTGAAACCAATGACAAACTAGTTTACATAAAAACACCATCACACAAACCATTAATTTGCTGGACTGGAAATGGTTATAAAATAATTGAATCGAAAGAAATTCTAGTTAACAACGAAAAAATATGGTTTAATAAAATGGAGAAAAACAATATTTTGTATAATTCCTATTGGTGGTATGAATGTGGCGATAAAAAATATACTTCATTTGTAGAAGTGATGTTTATGAAGCTTGTTTATAACAAACCTATTCGGTTGATTAATGAGGTTAGTGTTATTAAATCTACAAATCATCGTTGAAAAACAGTTCTAAATTGATACAATACTCTTTCTATTAATCGTAAATCTTGGGTAACAATATCAGCAATACCAGACATTTCTTGCTGAAAAACAATTTTTTTCTTGTAGGATGTTTCTAATCCATTGGGTAAAGAAATATCAATTAATAAATTTCCTTCTTTATCTGGTGTTAATGAAATGGCTTTTACTTTTCCGTTTAACAATCCAAATTCTGCATCTGGATAATTGGCTAAACGTATCTTTACTTCTTGTCCTATTTTAATTTTACCCGAATTTTTTGCAACAGCTTTTACTTTACCAATATAATTACTCTTGTTTGTTGGAAGTATTGTAAAAACATTATCACCAGAATTTACAGTTTGATTTTCGGCCCAAAGTTGTAAAAAAGTTACTTTACCATCAATTGATGAACGAAAAACATAATTTAATTCCCATTCTTTTATAGCTTTCTTCAATTGATAAAATGCTTGAATAACGTTTCTTTCTAAATTTACATTTTCTTTATTTTCATTGATTTGTGTAGTTTTACTATTTCTATTCAAATCGTTTAATGATGATTTTAATTGTGAAATCGTACTCAATATACTTTTAAAATTTTTTTGAGATTGTAAAAAAATTAAACGCTGTTTTTCTATTTCTTGGGTAGCAATAATTCCTTTTTTATATAATGTTTCATAACGTTGTAAATCATTTTTTTGAATTTCAATTTCGCTTTGATTAATACTTTTTTGAGATTGTAACAAACCCAATCGTTCTCTAAGTTGAATGGCTTCAAAACTTTGCGCTGTTCCTTCAACTTTATAAGGTTGCAATTGGGTATTGAGTTGATCTGCAATGTATTCTTTTTGAAATAAAGCATACGAACTTTCAACATCGCCAAGTTGAAGCGATTTTAATTTTTTAAACGGAAAAACACTTTTATCAAAACTAATAGTATCAACAATGCTTTTTAACAAAAAAACATCATTGTAATTTGCCGAATTTTCGATTACCGCTAATGGAGTGTTTTTAGTAACAATGGTTCTGTCTTTAACTAAAATGACTTCTATTTTTCCAGACATTTTTGCAATCAACTTTTCAGGCGGAATTTCTGTTGTAATTACTATTTGTGTGGATATTATATCTGGATATTTTATAATCCAAGATACACCAAGCATTAAAACCACTAATAATAAAATAACAATATTTCCCCAACGAATCATCCAATGCGGCACTCGTGTTAGTATTTCTTGCACTTCTTCGCTTCGAAGATGGAAGCTAGAAGATGGAAGTTGGGAATTATTTTGTTCTTGTTGTGGCATTTTTTTAATATTTCTAGTTAACTTCTATAATCAAAAATCGGTAATCAAAAATCTTATGTCCCTAATTGCAATTGATTCTTCACCAATTCATAATAATTTCCTTTTAATTTTATTAGTTCTTGATGATTGCCAACTTCAACAATTTTTCCTTTTTCGAGAACTACAATTTGGTTAGCGTTCATAACAGTACTCAATCGATGTGCAATAACCACAACGGTTTTATTTTTAAAAAATAAATCTAGTTTTTGCATTATCTCTTTTTCATTATTGGCATCAAGTGCTGATGTTGCTTCATCAAAAAATAACATTTCAGGATCTTTATAAACTGCTCTTGCAATTAACAATCGTTGTTTTTGTCCAGTGCTCATGCCAACTCCTTCCATTCCAATTTTGGTATTATATCGAAGTGGATAATCTTCAATAAACGATTTAATATTGGCAACATTTGATGCATAAATTAATTTTTCTTTATTAATTACATCTACTCCAATAGCAATATTGTTGGCAATTGTATCATTAAAAATATAACCTTCTTGCATGACTGTTCCAACATGGTAACGCCAGGTTTTTTGAGCAATTGAAATTAATGAAGTTTTGCCAACATTTATTTCACCCGAATTTGGTTCGTAAAACTTTAATAATAATTTCATTAAAGTTGTTTTTCCGCTTCCGCTTGTGCCTACAATTGCGGTGATTTTATTGGCAGGAATTGTTAAGCTTAAATTATCTAAAACCGCAACATCAGATCCAATATATCTAAATGATAAATCTTTAATAATAATATCGGCATCTTCTGGAATATCGTGCACTTTTTCATCATCGTTTTGGGTTTCGTCTTCTTTATCATGAATTTCACTGAGTCGCGCCAACGATATTTTGGCATCTTGTGCTTCTCGAATAAAACCAATTAGTTGCATAATTGGTCCGTTTAAACTACCAACAATACTACTAATTGCCATCATCATTCCAAGTGTAATTTGACCATCAATAACCAATTTAGCCGATAAGAAAACGATAATAATATTTTTTAATTCATTAATAAAATTAGAACCTATACTTTGGGTTTGTTCTAAAATTAATGCTTTCATTGAAACCTTAAATAATCGTGCTTGAATATATTCCCAACCCCAACGTTTTTGTTTTTCGGCATTGTGCAATTTAATTTCTTGCATTCCATTTATGAGTTCAATAACTTTACTTTGCTCTTGAGAAACTTCGGCAAAACGCTTGTAATCTAGTTTTTCTCGTCGTTTTAAAAACAAGGTTACCCACAAGAAATAAAGAAAACTACCAATAAAGAAAACCATAAATATTTTCATATTATAGTAAGCCAAAACGCCACCCATAATAAACATATTTATAACTGAAAATAAAACACTCAATGAAGAAGTAGTTAATATTCGTTCAATTCTATGATGGTCGTTAATGCGTTGCATGATATCGCCAGTCATGCGTACATCAAAAAAAGAAATTGGAAGGTTCATTAATTTTATAAAAAAATCAGAAATTAACGAAATGTTTATTCGTGATGACAAATGCAACAATATCCAACTTCTAATGACTTCTAGTGCAGTTCGACCAAAAAATAAAAATAATTGAGCAATTAAAACCATGTAAACAAAATGGATATTTTGGTTTTGAATACCAACATCAACCACACTTTGTGTTAAAAAAGGAACGATAAGCTGCAATAAACTTCCAGCCAATAAACCAATTATTAATTGAAAAACAAACGATTTATAGGGTAAAATATAATTAAAAAGCAACGAAAACCCAAACGATTTTTCTTCTTTATCACCATTGTCACCTTGAGCTTTTCGAAAGATTGGTGTTGGTTCAACTAGCAAAGCAATTCCTTCTTCGGTATCTTCGTTGGCATTGTTACCTATCCAAAATTTGAGGAATTCTTTTTGGTTGTACTCTATTAATCCAATAGCTGGATCGGAAGTGTAATAGTTGTTTTTTCTTATTTTGTAGAGAACCACATAATGTTGACTATTCCAATGCAAAATACATGGTAATGGTGCTTCGTGCAATTTTTGCAAACTTAATTTTACACCAAGCGACCTAAAAC
>JAYTPS010000348.1:0-2934 GCA_043747155.1 Flavobacterium sp.
TAGTGTTTCTTGACGTTGTTTTATGGCATCGATAAACCATTTTGCCGAGTCTAATTTTTGCTTAATGAACTGAACGGCATCTTTTTGAGAATTCGATTTGTCGCGAGAATCTTTATAAGTTTGCATCATTTCTTGATAATCTTTAGAAACGTGCAATGAAGGTGCATTTCTGCCATTTAAGGTTAATTCTAGCTCGCCATCGTTAATTCTAATGGCAAAATCTGGAACTATATTCTCTGTAACTTTATTGTTTCCGGTAAAAGAGCCACCAGGTTTTGGATTTAATTTTTCTATTTCGTGAATGGCTTTTTTTAATTGCTCGTTAGAAATACTATGTTTTTGAAGTAACTTATCGTAGTGTTTTTTGGTAAATGCTTCAAATTGATTTTCTATAATATCTGTAGCCAATTCTACATATTCTGTTGGTGTTTTGTGTTTTAATTGCAGCAATAAACATTCTTGTAAATCGCGTGCTCCAACTCCAGATGGTTCTAATTCGTGAATAATATGCAAGACTTTTTCAACGGATTTTTCATCAGTATAAATTCCTTGTGTAAACGCCATATCGTCAACAATATCTTGAATTGTTCTACGAATGTAACCCATATCATCAATGCTTCCAACAAGAAATTCTGCAATTTCTCTGTCGGAATCATTCAATATAAATGTATTTAATTGATTGATTAAATCTTGATGAAAACTTACTGGCGATGCATAAGGATTTTCTCGATCGTCGTCATCATCGCTAAAATTATTGGCTTGCAGTTTGTAATCTGGAATTTCGTCATTGCTTAAATATTCGTCAACATTAATATCGTCGGCTTCAATATTATCGCTTCCTTCATAATCGTCATATTCGTCGTTGTTGTCAAATTCGTCTTTTTCAAAAACTTCTTCTTCATCTTTTCCAGCTTCTAATGCTGGATTCTCATTCATTTCTTCTAACAAACGTTGCTCAAATGCTAATGTTGGCAACTGAATCAACTTCATCAACTGAATTTGTTGAGGTGATAATTTTTGAGATAATTTGAATTGTAAGTTTTGTTTAAGCATATTTATTTATTGTTGTGAGTTTTGAGTTGTGGGTTTTGAGTTTCTAAACTGACAACTCAAAACCCAAAACTCATAACTTTTTTTTAAAACTCTGCGTTTAAAGGCGTTCTAGGATAAGGAATTACATCACGAATATTGGTCATTCCTGTTACAAATAATACCAATCTTTCAAATCCTAATCCGAAACCAGAATGCACTGCACTTCCAAATCTTCGTGTGTCTAAATACCACCAAAGTTCTTCTTCGTCAATTCCTAATGCTCTCATTTTTTCTAGTAAAACATCATAACGTTCTTCTCTTTGACTTCCGCCAACGATTTCTCCAATTCCAGGAAAAAGAATATCCATAGCTCGAACTGTTTTTCCATCTTCGTTCAATCGCATATAAAATGCTTTGATATTGGCTGGATAATCAAACAAAATTACTGGACATTTAAAATGTTTTTCTACCAAATATCTTTCGTGTTCACTTTGCAAATCTGCACCCCAATCTTCAATAATATAATTAAATTTTTTCTTTTTATTTGGTGGTGAATCTCTTAAAATAGCAATTGCTTCTGTGTAAGAAACTCGTTTAAAATTGTTTTCTAAAACAAAGTTTAATTTTTCTAACAACGCCATTTCGCTTCGTTCAGCTTGTGGTTTCGATTTTTCTTCGTCTAATAATCTTGTTTCTAAAAACTTTAAATCTTCTTGACATTTATCCAATGTATATTTAATAACGTATTGAATAAAATCTTCTGCCAAATCCATATTGTCATCCAAATCATTGAAGGCAACTTCTGGCTCAATCATCCAAAATTCGGCTAAATGACGCGATGTGTTTGAATTTTCTGCACGAAATGTTGGTCCGAAAGTATAAATCTGACCCAAAGCCATTGCAAAAGTTTCTCCTTCTAATTGCCCAGAAACTGTTAAGTTGGTTTCTTTTCCAAAGAAATCTTCTTTATAATTTACTTTTCCATCTTCGGTTCTTGGTGTATTGTCAAATGGTAATGCGGTTACTTTAAACATTTCTCCAGCACCTTCAGCATCACTACCAGTAATGATTGGAGTGTTTACATATACAAATCCTTTTTCTTGAAAATAATTATGCACTGCAAATGAAAGAACAGAACGAACTCTCATAATGGCACCAAACATATTTGTTCTTACACGCAAGTGCGCATTTTCGCGTAGAAAATCTAAACTTGGTTTGTTTTTTGGTTGTATAGGAAATTTCTCTGCATCGCAATCGCCAAGAATTTCTAATTTAGCAACTTGAATTTCATATTTTTGTCCTGCGCCTTGACTTTCTACCAAAGCTCCGGTTACTGATATTGCTGCGCCAGTTGTAATTCTTTTTAGCGTTTCTTCTGATGTGTTTTCAAAATCTACTACGCATTGAATATTATTAATTGTAGAACCATCGTTTAAGGCAATGAATTGATTGTTTCTAAAAGTTCTTACCCAACCTTTGGCATTTATTTCGTTTAAAGTTGCTGTACTGTTTAGTAATTCTTTAACTTTAGTATGTTTCATTATAAATATTAATTTATGGTATTTGATAAATAGTTTTACAAATATAATTTATTTTTTCTCTATAGTTTCTTCTTCTTCATCATGTTCTAAAACATCTATTTTTGGAGAAATAAATTCTTCTTCGTTAGCCAATGATTTATTTAAAGTTAATACCAATGCTGGTAACAACATTAAATTAGATAACATTCCGAAGATTAAAGTTACTGCAATTAATCCACCAAGAGCAATTGTGCCACCAAAACTAGACAACATAAAGATTGAAAAACCTGCAAAAAGCACAACAGAAGTATAAAACATACTTAAACCAGAATCTTTTAATGTTGCAAAAACTGATTTTTTTATCTTCCAATTGTTCTTAGAT
>JAYTPS010000349.1:0-3320 GCA_043747155.1 Flavobacterium sp.
AAGTTGAAATATTTATTAACAAATAAATTTATTATTTATGAAAAAATTAATTTTTGCGAGTGTATTTAGTCTATTTCTAACATTTTTTTGTAGTTGTGAAGCAGAAAAAGTTTTATTGACAAAATCCAAAATTATTGAAAAAAGTAACTCTGAAATTTCTTTTACTGAATTCCAAAAAGAAACAGGATTGACTAAATTTAAAACAGAAATTAAAGTACCATTGTCAAAGAGTGAGCTTTCTCGAAATGCGGATGGTTCATATGAACTTTCAGATTTTGATATTGATACTGATGTTATTAAAAGATTAGAGTTAATTGAAAATGTTACTTACAGTTTCAGGATTTATCCAAAAATTGTTACTACGCCTTCAAGTTTCTATAATTTAACTATGAGTTATATAAATGGCGAATGGATTCAAAATGTTGTTGAATTAAAACCAGATTTATCAAATTTTGATGATTTATTAAGTGGCTCGTCTAATAATATTGCTGGTAATGTCAGTTTTTTATATACCTCAAATGAAAATGTATTAAATGAAACAAACAATTGTTACACAGTTGGAATTATTGGTGATAATTGTCCTAACGCTGAAATAAGCGATGAATGTTTAATTAAAAAATACAGCACATTTTGTTTTGATGATGAAAACAATATAACTAATGGAATTGAAACTAGTATTAATAATGACAACAATAATGAACAAATAGATTATTCTTTTTTACTAAACACTAATAATCTTAAGGAAAATTTAACTAATTTTGCTGAACAGCATGTTAGATTGAATAATCAAATTCTCAAGTTGTTGGAAAGTGAAAATAATATCAACTTTGATAACTTTCCCTATAATAGTTTATCTAATTCACAAAATGAAGTAGAATTTAAACATGCACTTGAGAATTCTGGTGTGGTTAGATATTCAGAATTGGGAGATTTAATTTTAAGCCAAAGTAGAAATGCTGCTAATTTTCAATCGAAAAACACTGATTTTCAATTGCTAAAACCTGAGACAAAACAAGAATTGATTAGTAATGCAATTCAAGTTGCGTTACAAGATAATCCTGTGGATTGGATACAAGAAAACCCATCAGAAATTGCAGCTAGAAGGACATGCCATGAACAATATATTGTTGATCGTGACAGATGTAATAGAAATAACAATGCAAATGGGGCATTAGCAATTCTAGCATTTACTGGTGGTCCAGTAGCTGGTGGTCTTGCCTGTCTTGCGGTAATGATTGTTTCTAACAACTGTTTGAATGATGCAAGAGATGATTATAATGATTGTAGAAGCTAGAAAAAATGAGAGTATATTTAAAAATAATATTATTTTTTGTTATCGCAATGTTTTTTTTGCCTGATTTTTTTTCAATAAAAAATCATGTAAATATTTTTTGGTACAAAACAGTATGTTTTTTATATGTAATTCCATATTCAGTCTATGAATTAATCCAAATAAAAAAAAATGACTTAATTAATAATACTAATGTTTTTTATAAAAGAATTTTATTAATGCTGGTAGCTTCAATAATTTTAATTTTGAGTTCACTAATTTTAAATAGAATATATAGTATCTAGTAAAAAATTATGTGTATTATGTTTATTCTTAATACTTATTTTAATAATTGTCAGATGAAATAATTTTTTAAGCACATTGAATTACAAATACATTAGAATTTAATATTATTATAGTTTTTATTTTATTTCGCAAAGTCTTAAATACGTATTGAATGAAGTTAGTAATCCTTTACGTTTTTGAGTCTTTGCGTATTTTTTTTACATAACTTTGATTAATATTTAATTATCAAATTTTAATGATTTATCTTATTTAAGTACATCATATTCTAAAAAATTTATTTATAAAGATTTAAATATAATTGAAAAATTATTATTAAAACCAAAAGAATTCAAACATACTAAAATTCCAAAATCGGTAATAGAAAAACGATTAAAAGAAAAAGCTACTACATCTGAAATTAAACAAAATAGGAGAAAACCAGAAATTTAAATATTCTAAATTTTGAAATTTCAAATTCTGAATATTTGAATTTTGATATTGCAATTGTCACTGATATTGACGTATCTTTGCCTCGTCTCAAAAAGGGGTGCAATTATCAACAAAATGATAAAAGCTGAGATTATACCCAATGAACCTGAGCAGGTAATGCTGCTAAGGGAAAAATGACAAAATTATTTATAGTTTTTATGCTATAATAATGTCATAGGAAACAACTAATTAATTTTTTAATCACAAAGAATAATTACCTCTTTTTATTCGTAACTTTTATTTACGAATGGAATTTTTATTTAAAAAACTTTGCCAAAAAGGCACAAAGAAGATAAGACTATTAGCTTTTTTCTATTTTCTATTTTCTTTTCTCTCTTATAGTCAAGAACAAATTAAAGACACAACTAAACTCGATGAAGTTTTAATTTCTGCAATTCGAGTAACCTCTAAAACGCCTGTAAGTTTTAGTAATTTGACTAAAAACGATATTAAACCTAGAAATCTCGGTCAAGACATTCCAATTTTAATGAATTTTTTACCATCAGTTGTAACAACTTCCGATGCTGGAAATGGTGTTGGTTATACCGGAATTCGAGTTCGTGGTAGTGATGCAACTCGTGTAAACGTAACTATTAACGGAATTCCATACAACGATTCTGAAAGTCATGGAACTTACTGGGTAAACATGCCAGATTTTGCCTCTTCATTGGAAAGTATTCAATTACAACGTGGTGTCGGCACATCTACAAATGGTTCTGGAGCTTTTGGAGCAAGCTTAAATATGCTAACCGATTCGTATTCTAAACAAAGTTCTGGAGAAATTTCAAATTCTGGTGGAAGTTTTAATACTAGAAAAAGCACCGTAAAATTTAGTACAGGATTAATGAATTCTGAAAAAAATTTAGATCAAGGTTTTGAAATTGCTGGAAGATTATCTCAAATAAAATCTGATGGATATATTGACAGAGGATTTTCTAATTTAAAATCCTATTTTTTGCAAGGAACTTATGTTGGAAAAACCACTTTAATCAAAGCATTAGCATTTGGCGGAACCGAAAAAACATACCAATCATGGAACGGAATTGATGGCGAAACTTTACAAAATAATACAACTTTTAATTCTGCAGGAATTTTTACAGACGAATTTGGAAACACTAAATTTTACGACAACGAAACCGATAACTATCAACAAGATCATTATCAATTGCATTGGAATGAAAAAATAACAGATTATTGGAATACAAATATTGCTTTTCATTATACTAAAGGTAAAGGATATTTTGAAAATTATAAGGAAGACGCCAATTTCTTAGAT
>JAYTPS010000350.1:0-6330 GCA_043747155.1 Flavobacterium sp.
ACTGTTTTAAAGGAATTTGGTATTGCTATTGAAGCTGAAGTTAATGTGATTTAACTCAAATTAAAAATGTACATCCCAAAAATATACAAAAACGAAAACCAAGAAGAAATTCGCAATTTCATTCACGAAAACGGATTTGCTATTTTGATAAATCTAACTAGTGGTAAACTTTGGGCAACACACATTCCGTTACTTTTAGAAAAAGATGAAACTGGAAATGAAATTCTATCCGGTCACGTTTCAATAGAAAATCCTCAAGCAAAAAGTTTTAAAGATAGTAATGATGTTTTAGTTATTTTTACTGGTATACATTCCTATATATCATCTTCGTGGTACAATCACGAAAATGTTCCTACTTGGAATTATCTAGCTGTTCACGTATACGGAAATTTAAAAGTTATAAATCACCAAAAAGCAGTTGCATCTTTAAAAAGATTGGTTGATAAATATGAGAAAAATTCAGAAAACCCATTAAAAATTGAAGATTTATCAAACAAAACCATGCTTCAAGCAAGAGCAATTGTCGCTTTTGAAATAACTATAAAATCTATAGAAGCTGTAAAAAAAATGTCTCAAAATAGAGATAACGAAGATTATAAAAAAGTAATTGCTGAATTAGAAAAAACTAATGATAATCAAGCAATTGCAGTTGCTAATGAAATGAAGAAATGTCCTAGATAATTTAAAAAAAAAATAAAATCATTTACTATTATCTAATATTCATTTCATACTTTTGCACTCGTTTAAAAACCCATTATGTTACTAATTTTACTTTGTTTATTTATTACTGTTGTAGTCATTCAATTTTTATATTATGTGGTGTTCTTTGGTAAGTTTTCTTTTGCAAAACCACTAACAAGTGCTCCAAAAAGAGTTCCAATATCAATTATTGTATGTGCTAAAAATGAAGCAGAAAATGTTACCAAATTTATACCTTTATTAATAGAACAAAATTATCCTGATTTTGAAATTGTTATAATCGACGATGCTTCAAGCGACGAAACCTTAGATCTATTTGAAGCGTTTGAAAAACAACATAGCAACATTAAACTAGTAAAAGTTGAAAATATTGAAGCATTTTGGGGTAATAAAAAATTTGCACTAACACTAGGAATAAAAGCTGCCAAAAACGAATATTTATTGTTTTCTGATGCCGATTGTTATCCAACTTCTAAAGATTGGATTACCCAAATGAGCTCACAATTTACGCAACAAAAAACCATAGTTTTAGGATATGGTGCTTACGAAAAAATTAAAGGTTCGTTTTTAAATAAAATAATCCGATTTGAAACTTTATTAACAGCAACACAATATTTTGGATGGGCAAAAATTGGAAAACCTTATATGGGAGTTGGACGAAATTTAGCATACAAAAGAGAAGAGTTTTTTAAAGTTCGTGGCTTCATGGATCACATGAAAATTCGTTCTGGCGATGATGATTTATTTATAAACCAAGCTGCAAATAATAAAAATACAACAGTTTGTTTTACACCAGAAAGTTTTACCTATTCTATGCCAAAAACCAGTTTCAAAG
This sequence comes from Flavobacterium sp., assembly GCA_043747155.1. Lineage (GTDB taxonomy): Bacteria > Bacteroidota > Bacteroidia > Flavobacteriales > Flavobacteriaceae > Flavobacterium. Next base: position 1,535 of record JAYTPS010000350.1, read on the forward strand.
ATTGGTTTACCCAAAAAAGAAGACATATATCTACAGCCAAAAATTATAAACCTTTTGATAGAGCACAACTTGCAACATTTTACATTTCGCAATTGTTGTTCGTTTTACTTTCAATAATTTTGCTTTCGTTTCAATTCAAGTGGATTATAGTTTTAGGTTTAGTAATTTTTCGTTACATTTTTGCATGGATTTCAATGGGATTTGCTGCCAAAAAACTAAAAGAAAAAGATGTAATTTATTGGTTTCCTATTATAGAAATTGTGCTTATCTTCACTCAATTAAACATCTTTATTACTAATACATTTTCTAAACCTATTCAATGGAAATAAATCCATATATTGAAAAAGCTAAAAAAGGCGACCAAGTTGCTTTTACCTATTTGCTCGACCATTACTGGAATGAAGTATATGGTTTTATGCTAAAACGCACTGAAAATGAAACCGATGCCGAAGATATTACAATAGAAACCTTCTCGAAAGCATTTGATAAATTAGCTTCATACAATCCTGAATTTCAATTCAATACTTGGCTAATTGCAATTGCCAAGAATGTTCATATTGATTTACTTCGCAAAAAAAAATCATCGCTTTTCGTTGAAATCACCGACGAAGAAGACCAACAAGCTTACAACATTGCCGATACATCTCCATCAGCCGAAGATGAATTAATTACCGAACAAAATTTATCGTTACTATTGCAATATATAAAAGAATTAAAACCTCATTATCAAGAAGTTATCCAGCTTCGCTACTTTCAAGAAATGAGTTATCAAGAAATTGCCGAACAACTTGGTGAACCCTTGAGTAATGTAAAAATCAAATTACTTCGCGCCAAAAAACTATTGGCAGAAATCATTCAAACAAAACGATAATTAATTAATTTAACTAATTTTTATTTTGAAACGAAGAACTTGTAATTTTTTGTTCACCGTTTTCCTGCTGTACATTTTATCTTTTTCTTAAAAAAAGAAAAAGGATGCCATTTCCATCAGGGTTAACTAGCATGGTATAGTTCTTAAATTCAAATTCCCAAATAAGCATTGTATACAATAAACAAACCTATTGTAACACTATTTAATTATTCTTGAATTAAATACACAATATTGTAGGAATCTTAGCGTTATAAAATAAAACATGCTTTGCTTATGTAACATCGATACTTAACAATTTAAATTATAAAATTATGTCAAACGTTAGTATCTTTGAAAAAAAATGGTTAGACCTTGTCTTTGAAGGCAAAAACCAAGAATATGGCGCTTATAAATTGCGTCAAGAAAGTCCAAAAACTAGTTTATATGCTTTGCTATCAGGAATAATGTTTATAGCATTAATTTCAGGAATGGTATTGCTTTTTTCTTCATTTGACAAAAAGCCAAAAATGGATAATCCACCAATAATAGATGACTCTTTAGTTATAACACAATACAAAGCAGAACCAATTGAAAAAAAGATTATTGAAACTGAAAAACCTATTTCAAATCCATTAGAAGAAATAAATAAAAAAGCACCATTAGTCGTTGTAAAAACTAACCAAGCACAACCAGAAGTTCCAACTAATGCTGAAATTCCAAAAACCAATACAACATCTGGAACAGATTTAGGAACTGGTTCTAATTCAAACACTAACACAACTGGAGGAAATGTTGTTGATACTAAACCTGAAATTCCAAATGGACCAGTTGGTACAGGAATACTAGATGTGCAACCTGAATTTCCTGGCGGAATTGATAAATTTAGAAAACAAGTTGGAGAAAAATTTAAAACTCCAGAAATTGATGAAGCAACAATTATTACCGTTTTTGTTTCGTTCATAATCGAAAAAGATGGATCAATGAGCAATATCAAAGTATTAAAAAACCCAGGTTTTGGTCTAGACGATGAAGCAATAAGAGTTTTAAAATCTATTAAAACTAAATGGACAGCAGGAAAAATTCAAGGTCAATTAATGAGAACTCAATATACCTTACCAATTAAAATTGAACTAAACTAAATAAATAATTGATTGATTTATTATTTATCAGAAAAATGATAAATTCAACTTGTCAAGTTACTAATAACTTGACAGGTTTTTTTAATTAAAACAAACCATAATTAGATTCAAATTCTTACCTTATAATTTTAAATTCATAATTCAACTTTACCTATCTTTGCATTTTAATAATTGCATGTATGGAAACGATTACCCAAAATAATCTACCTGTTGGAAAACCAAAATGGCTAAAAGTAAAATTACCTATTGGTCAAAAATATACTGAACTACGCGGATTAGTTGATAAATATAAATTAAACACAATTTGCGCATCAGGAAGCTGTCCAAACATGGGAGAATGTTGGGGAGAAGGAACAGCTACATTTATGATTTTGGGAAATATTTGCACACGTTCTTGTGGTTTTTGTGGTGTAAAAACTGGTCGTCCAGAAACTGTTGATTGGGATGAACCTGAAAAAGTAGCACGTTCAATAAAAATTATGAAAATTAAACATGCTGTAATTACTAGTGTTGATAGAGATGATTTAAAAGACATGGGATCAATTATCTGGCTCGAAACAGTTGAAGCAATTAGAAGAATGAATCCTGAAACTACACTAGAAACTTTAATTCCAGATTTTCAAGGTAATACTAAAAATATTGATAGAATTATAGAAGCCAATCCCGAAGTTGTTTCCCATAATGTAGAAACCGTTAAAAGATTAACTCGCGAAGTTCGAATTCAAGCAAAATACGATAAAAGTCTTGAAGTATTAAGATATCTTAAAGAAAAAGGTATTAAACGAACCAAATCGGGAATCATGCTTGGTCTTGGCGAAACTGAAGAAGAAGTGATACAAACAATGCAAGATTTAAGAGATAACAACGTTGATATTGTAACTATTGGTCAGTATTTACAACCAAGTAAAAAACATTTACCAGTAAAAGAGTTTATTCATCCAGATCAATTTGAAAAATACGAAAAAATTGGAAAAGAAATGGGTTTTCGTCATGTTGAAAGTGGCGCATTAGTTCGCTCTAGTTATCATGCTGAAAAACATATTCTATAAGTAAGAGTTTTAATGTGTAATTTACTATCTTCAACTTATTAAATTGAATATATAAACTTCTAATTTTATTAAAATCTAAAGCTTTTATTATCTTGAAAACACGAATTGCCATTAATGGATTTGGAAGAATAGGACGAAATTTATTTAGATTACTTTTAAATCATCCTTCAATAGAAGTTGTTGCTATAAATGACATTGCCGATAATAAAACAATGGCTCATTTAACCAAATATGACAGTATTCATGGTGTTTTAGAATATCAAGTAACATTTGATGAAAAAAACATAATTATAGATGGAAAGTCTTATTTATTTTTTCATGAAAAAAGCATTTCAAAACTCAACTGGAAGATTTTAAATATAGATATTGTAGTTGAATCTACTGGAAAATATAAAACATTTAAAGAAATTAATGCACACATTCTTGCTGGTGCTAATAAAGTAATACTTTCTGCTCCAAGTGAAGTTGATGCAATAAAAACCGTTGTTCTTGGTGTTAACGAATGTATACTGGATGGCTCTGAAAAAATAATTTCTAATGCAAGTTGCACTACCAATAATGCTGCACCAATGATTAAAATTATTAATGATTTGTGTGGTGTTGAACAAGCTTATATAACAACAATACATTCCTACACGACTGATCAAAGTTTACACGATCAACCACATAAAGATTTACGTCGTGCTCGTGGTGCAAGCCAATCAATAGTACCAACAACAACTGGTGCAGCCAAAGCATTGACCAAAATATTTCCTGATATGGAAGGTAAAATTGGAGGTTGTGGCATTAGAGTTCCTGTTCCAGATGGGTCGCTAACAGATATAACATTTAATGTAAAACGAAAAGTAACAATTGACGAAATTAATGCTGCTTTCCTGCTTTCATCTCAAACCAATTTAAAAGGTATTCTTGATTACACCGAAGATTCTATTGTTTCTGTAGATATTATTGGAAATAAAAATTCATGCCTTTTTGACTCGCAACTGACCTCTGTTATTGATAAAATGGTAAAAGTTGTAGGTTGGTATGACAATGAAATTGGGTATTCCAGTAGAATTATAGATTTAATAATGTTAGTTTCTAAATAATTTTTGCTACTTTAGGCATCCCAAACAACCTAAAATTTAATTATGAAGCACTTTTTGCTGTTTCTTTCATTTATACCATTATTACTATTTTCTCAGAAAAATTCTTCTGAGAGTGTTGATAGTGTTAGCTATTATATTAGTCAAGTTAAATACAATAAAAGTATTAATAACTACCGAAATTGTTTAGACTATTCTCAAAAAGCACTTTACTACGCCAATAAAACTAACAATCAAAAAGCTATAGCAGATAGTTATTCAAACTTGGGAATAGTTTTTTTAGAATTAAAAAAATTCGATGATGCAATTGATATATTAATTAAAAGTATTGCAATATATTCAACACTTCCAAATTCTTCACAGCAAGCATTTACTCATTATAATTTAGGAGTTTGTTACATTGAAACTAATGATTTTGCTAAAGCTGAAAAAAACTTTACAACAGCAGAAACTATTTATGAAAAAATAAAAGTTTATAGTGCCAAAGAAATGCTAATGCTTCAAAAAGGTGTTGTTTTTAAAGAAAAAGGAAGAATTGATTTAGCACTACCATTATTTGAAAAAATAATTTCAAAACGCGATACCACAAATTCAAGAAAAATAAAAACCGAAGCTTTATATCAAATTGGACAGATTGAAACCATAAAAAAAAGATATAACTTATCTATAAACT
>JAYTPS010000351.1:0-4087 GCA_043747155.1 Flavobacterium sp.
AAATCGAATTCTCAAAAAGATGCCGTTCAGTTCATTAAGCAAAAATTAGACTCGGCAAAATGGTTTATCGATGCCATAAAACAACGTCAAGAAACACTATTTGTAACCATGAATGCCATAATGCATTTTCAACAAGAATTTTTTCTTGATGGCGAAGAAACCTCAATGAAACCAATGATTCTAAAAGACATTGCCGATATGGTTGGACTAGACATTTCTACCGTTTCTCGTGTTGCCAACAGCAAATATGTCGATACGCCATACGGAACAAAACTGATAAAAGAATTCTTTTCAGAAGCCATGAAAAACGATCAAGGCGAAGACGTTTCTACCTTAGAAATCAAGAAAATTTTACAAAACACTATTGAAGATGAGGACAAGCATAAACCACTTCCAGACGATCAATTGGCAGAAATTCTAAAAGAAAAAGGATATCCAATTGCAAGACGAACTATTGCAAAATATAGAGAACAGCTTGACATTCCTGTGGCTCGAATGAGAAAGAAGATTTAATCTGAACTTGTTTAATCTGAACTTGTTTAATCTGAACTTGTTTCAGATTCTCTTAAATTTATTTTAGAGTTTTTTTTATCTAAAGCCAATGGTTTGCGAATTTCTATGATCCATATTCCTGCTTTTCACAATATCTTTTTTTACAAAAAAGGATATTTGTTGCAATCAGGACTATAAAGTTATGTCTTTTGTAAAATTTTAATATCAAAACAACTATAAATATTTTTTCAAAACTGCTTCTTTCAGTTTTGGAATTGAAGTTATTTCAGTTTCTAAAACATTTATTTTTGCTTCGATTTTCTCAATTTCTGAAACTATTTTTTGTTGCTCGGAAAGTGAAGGTAGTGGGATTTCATAATTTTCAATGAATGATTTAGGAACCCTTCTGTGACCAGAAGTTCCAGTCATTTCTCTTTCTGCATTAATTCTAAAATCTTTTGATTGTGTAAAATGGAACAAAATTTTTGACAATAATTTTTCTTGATTTGATCTTAAAACAAAAAATTCGGTACTACCAAATCCAATATTATTTTCAAGCTTTGAAACTAATGCACCTTTTCCGTTTTCAGTACAAGGTGTAATTTTTGCAACTAAAACATCATTTTCTTGGAAGAATGTAAACCCAGATTTCACTTCTTTCAATTTTTTTGTTTGCAGATTTATAATTTGACCATCATTACTGACATCAGCCATACTCAGAAATGAAACATTAGTATCGTCATTCAATTTAACAGATTCACTTTTACTAGGATTTATATCTAATAATAAGTTTTTTAATTCTGATTTATTAGTAGTATTAAAAAAATCATTTATTGAATTTTTCAACCTCTCAACATCCTCTTTAGCTTTCTTTTCTTTTGCTTCTAAAACTTCAATTTCATAAACAATTTTTTGTTGAATGTCAAACGGCGGAAGTGGGATATACAAATTTTGCAGATACTTGAAATGTCTTTCGTATTTTTCTTTATTCTCAATTAGTTCTAATATGTAAATTTGCAAAACATTATAAAAATATTTAGGAACAAAATCATCTATTGGTTTTAACAAAATAGTTCCATCTGCACCTCTGAAAAATTCGAAATCTATATACTTTAGACTGCAAGAATGATCACCAAATATAATAATTGGCAAATCATTAATTGTATTATTTTCATTTGAATAACCTGAAATATAATTTTCTTTTTCTTGAGTTAATACAGGAAATTTACCATTTTTCTTAATGTTAAACTTCTCTATTTTAGTAGTATTGCCTTTAGTTTTTTTAATTGCATTTGCAATCAAGATTTGTTCCCACTTACTTTCAAACTTTACTTTTTTTTTAACCGAAAGCGAAATATTTTTTTCAAATTCCACTCGGTCAAAAGTCATCATATCAACAAAGTTGTGGCGAGAAACATTGTTCTGCATCGCATCATCAATTGCAAAATCATAATCGCCTGCAAAAGCTTTGTATATGTAAGTGCTTGCTTTGGTTGGGTTTTCAAAATCATCGGCATCAAAAAGTTGTGTGCAATCTTCTATGTTTTTGCCTCGTTGCATTGGGTGAATTCCTTCGCTTCCTCGACGGTTGCTAAATTCATAACCCAAGAAACGTTTTTCAGCATCTTTTTCGCCACTTTTTACTAAAACTACTTTTTGTGGGTAAGCAATAATAAAATAATATAACTTATCGGCTTCTTTATCTAAAAGTAAAGTCCAAAATTCCTTATCATTTTTGGCTTTAAGTTTCTTTTGGTATTCTATGTATATTTCGTGTTCGGTAACGGCTTTGTTTGGTGTTTTTTTCAATAAAGAAACGTAATCATCAAAAGTAATTCCATCCCAAACATGGTTTACATATTTAGATACAGGTTTTTCAATTCCGTTTAACGTAACATCTTGCAAATTGGTAAAAAATGTTGTTACAGCAATTTTAAGATTAATACTTTCGTAGTTGTTTCTTCTTCTTAAAAACAAAGTAACTGTATTAGTTCCTGTTGCCATAAACGTATTAGAACCTAACTCTGCAATACCAACAATATCAAAATATTGTAAAATTATTTCACGAGATTTTGAGTAAATTCCTGTATTACTTAAAATAGAACTTGGCAAAATAATTCCTGCAACGCCACCATCTTTTAATAATTGCTTAGTACGTTCTATAAATAAACATTCAATTTCAGAACTTGTATCTGTTAAACGTTTATATAAATCAAAATCATCCTCTTTATAAAAAGCACGAGCAGTATTTTTAAATGCAGTAACAGAATATGGTGGATTTGATACTATAATGTCAAATTGCTTGTTATCCTGTTGGAAATTTTTATCAGAAACTAATAATTTTCCTTTATAATCAGCATGACCAAATTTTGCTAATCCATCAGAATGAATTACATTAGCTAAACCATCACCATGAAGATAACAACCTACTTTACCAACTTTTACTAATCGGTAATCTTTTTCAATTCCATAAACATATTGAATTGCCCAAGCAAAATGATCGTCTTGCCAGTTTCTAATTTTTTTTGCTACACTTGGATTGTATTTTTTACTGTCTTTATGCTTTAGTAAACGCTGCATTTCGTGCATTGTTTCTGTTAAAAAATGACCACTACCAGCAGCATAATCCATTACATAAGGCAATAAATTATCATCGTCCATTTTTGCAGAAGCTAATTTATTTTCTAAAATGGTATCAATTGGTAAACTTTTAATTACAAATTGTGCAACTGGAACTGGTGTAAAAAACTGTCCAGATTCTTGTTTTAAACCTGTTGTTAAAAGCAACTCAAAAAAGTCTGACAGATATTGTTGTTTTTTGGTATAACGAAGTTTAAATTTTTGTAAAAGTTCTACAATTTCTTTTACTACGACTGCATTTTCATTAAAAGATTGTTCGTCGTAAACATCTTTAATTGCAAACTCATTATTTTTTTCAAGTCTAATTTTGTGAAATTGATATAAAATATCATTTCGTAAATTTTCGTCTAATTGTTTGTATTTATTATTAAATTCTGTTTCAGAAAAATCAGTAACGACTTTTTCTAAAAATTGATGCATTCCGTTTTTGTACAAATCAGTTAAACGAATTTGAAAACTTCTGTGATCATCAAATCCTTCAAGCCATTGAAAACCTAATTCATTATCAGTATCTTCATTGGTTTTTTCATCATAAATTTTACAAAGAAATAAAGTAAATATTCTATTGAAAGCGTTTCCTTTGTCTGAAACTACATTATGACGTAAAATTTCTAGAAATCGATTAAATATAAAACTACTATCTTCTTGTCTGATTTCTTCTAAATCATTAATTGTTAAAGCTTTACTTTCAAAATTATAAGGTTTAACCCAAGAATCAAAAACACCATTATCTTTAGTAAGCTTATTCCACTTTTCATAAAAATCTTTTACATCACCAATTCTATAATCTTCTTCAATTTTTATAATTTCATTTTTACAATTTATTTTTTTACCATTTAATTCAGAAGCGTAAAGCATAATAACATCAGCTTTTCTGCTAAAATTAAAATAGGTAAATAATTGACCTCCATCTTTTTTCATTCGAGTAAACTCTTTCTCAAATTCTTTTCCGTAG
>JAYTPS010000352.1:0-7866 GCA_043747155.1 Flavobacterium sp.
TTGTTTACAAGCTAAATAGAAGATATTTTGAAGAAAAACTATTCGATAGACTAGTAATTGCTGGTATTACAGGATTATGAGTAAAAACGGACAATCAAAAAAATAAATTAATAAAGCGAATTAACAATGAAAAAAATAATTATTTTCACTATCTTTTGTGCTATCCTATTTTCTTGTAGTAGCGATGTAGATAATTCTAATAAACAATTATTAGTAAGAATTGAAAACCTTTCAGGCGAATGGTATATAAAAGATGTCATTAATCCTGATGGCACCAAAACTCCTTATGTTAATATTTGTCCACCAAATATTAATTATGTTGTTTTTAAAACCTATCACAGCATTGATTATTTTCAAAGTATTAATTGTAATGAAACTTATAGTTATGAATCATGTTACGATTTTTATTTTATGGGAAATGTTATTACAGGTTGTAGTACTCTTTTTGATGGTACTATAAGTTCACTTACAGCTACCAAAATGCAAATAGATTATAATGAAACACGTTCTTTTCCTTATCTAGATAATGGATTGTCTAATGCAATTGGTATAACATTAGTTAGAAAAGAATAACACTAATGAAATGAAAAAAATAATTACTATAAACCCAGCTCTACGAAGTATAAAAACCACTAGGAAGCTCTGCAATGGTCTTTGACCTCACAGCATAATTAAAAAAAAGTAAAATAAATTTAGAATAAACTTGTTAAAGTATTTCTATTTAAAAATTATACAATGTAAGTTTTTTTTACTTTTAATTTAGTTAAAGGATTACTTATATATTAAAAGATTTTGTATAAATTTGTTATTGAAAAATGTGTATAAATTAAATAAAAAATTATGAAAAAAATAATTTTAATTTTGGTAGTATCTATCCTTTTTGGTTGCAGTAGTGACAGTAAAAGCGAAGATGTAGTAATAAATTTTGAAAATATAATTGGTAAATGGTATGTAAAAGATATCATTAGACCTGATGGTAGTATTCAACCCTATACTAATTTATGCAGTACTAAAAGAGATTATTTTGAAGTTTTTCCTTCTAGTAATATTACGTTCTATTCTCAAGGTCCATCTTGTATTACTTATAATCCTTATTATTGTGATGGACTTGTGTTAGATAATGATGGTGTAATGTCTCAGTGTGGAAGTGATCGTTTTGAAGGTACCATAACTAAACTTACCAATAAATTAATGCGGTTTGAATATGATGAACCAATAACTCTTAATGAAAATGCACCTAATGATGGTTTAATAAAGGGACATATTTATACCAAAGAATAACACTATTGAAAAAAATAATTACTATAACCTGTCTTTTTATATTTGCACTTGCTTTTAGTCAACAAGAAGCGAGTGTTTGGTATTTTGGCGAAAATGCTGGATTGAAATTTCAGGCAGATGGTTCAGTTCTAGCTTTAAGTGATGGTATGTTAAACACTACTGAAGGTTGTAGTAGTATAGCCGATAGTAATGGTAACTTATTATTTTACACTGATGGAAGAACCGTTTGGGACAGAAACCATGTGGTTATGCCCAATGGTGATTATAGTAATGGTACAGGATTGTTTGGAGATATATCAAGCACTCAATCGGCAATTATTGTTCCTAAACCAGACAATAATTTAATTTATTATATTTTTACGGTAGATGAACCACACCATACCAATGCAAGTGTTTATCCTACAACCTACACTAGTAGTTATCCAGGTGATGACGGTAATTATCCTACAACAGATGATGGTCTTAATAATGGCTTGAATTATTCTATTGTAGACTTAAGTGTTACAGGCGCCAATGGAAGTGTTGGCAACATAATTAGTAGAAATAATCATTTAATTACTTACAACACCAATCCTGCTGGTGAAGAAATAAAATATAAATGTTCGGAAAAAATTACTGCCTTAAAAAATGAAGATACCAATGAATATTGGGTTTTAACACACTTTATAGATAAATTTTATTCATTTAAAGTAACTAATACAGGTGTAGTTACAACTCCTATTGTAACACAAATTGGCACTCCAATAAATATTTCTGGCTACAGAAGAAACGCAATTGGATACTTAAAAGCATCTCCAGACGGAACTAAGCTTGCAATTGTTCATACGCAAAATGCTACACTTGTTGGAACAGCAAGTTATGATACAGGAAGAGTAGTCTTATATGATTTTAACAGTACAACTGGTCAAGTTACCAATGAAATTGTACTAATAAATTCAGTTTTAGCTTATGGAGTAGAATTTTCACCAGACTCCAAAAAAATTTATGCTACTTACAGAGACATTAATTTGAGTTATATGTTTTTATCTCAATTTGATTTGTTAAGTAGTAACATACCCAGTTCTAAAATTGTAGTTTTTAATAATTTTGATTATCTCTATGCTTTACAATTAGCTCCAAATAATAAAATTTATTGCGCTACAAGTTATGAAAACACAATTGGTGTAATTAATAATCCGAATGATTTAGGAATTGCATGCAATTATGTTAATAATGGTGTTTCGCTTGCCACAGGCACTAGAGTAATTTTGGGACTTCCACCATTTATAACTTCTTTTTTTAATGTTGGAATATTACTTTCAAATCGTTGTGCTGGAGAAGCGTCAGTAATGTCAATAAATACATCGGCAACCTTACTTTCTGCCAATTGGAATTTTGGTGATGGAAGCACTTCAACAGCAATAAATCCAATACATACTTATACTTTACCTGGAACTTATACCATAACTGTTACGGCAACAAGCAGTTCGGGTACAGCAAGTAATTCAAGAGAAATTGTAATTTTTGCACAACCTACAATAAATACTATAGTTACCTTAAAACAATGTGATGATAATTTAGATGGTTTTAGTGCTTTTAATTTGCAAGAAAGTATTCCATTATTGGTTACTGATGCTACAGGTTTGATATTTAGTTTTTATGAAACTGCAAGTGATGCTCAAAATACTATTGCAGCTATAACCAATTTTACTAATTATACCAATCAAATTGTTAGTAGTGACTTTATATTCGTTAGAGTAGAAAACGGAAATGGTTGTTTTAGAATTGCTCAACTCTATTTATCGGTTTCTACAACCTTATTGCCAAGCACTTTTCAAAAGGTATTTACAGAATGTGATGATTTGGCGTCAGGAAGCAACACTGATGGTCTTGCAATATTCGACTTTAGTAGTGTTACCGCAGAAATTGAAGCATTATTTCCTCCAGGTCAATTGCTAGATATTAGTTATTATAAAAATGTAACCGATGCTTTAGCAGAAAATAATGCCATTACAACTATTTCTAGTTATAGTAATGTTGGTTATCCTATAACACAAAATATTTTTGTTAGAGTTGATAGTCAGCTTAACAATGAGTGTTTGGGATTGGGACATCATATTACATTAAATGTGGAACGAATTCCGATTATTCAGCCACAAGTTATTCATCATTGTGATGATGACCAAGATGGCAGTTATGGATTTGCAACAACTGGTTTACAAACTACCTTATTAAATGGTTTGACAGGAGTTAGTGTAAGTTATACAACCGCAGCTGGTGTTGTTTTGCCAAGTCCTTTACCAAATCCATTTGAAACTGCAACACAAACAATAACTGTTAGAGTTACTAACACAACTACTAAAGCATGTTTTTATGAATCAACTTTAGATTTTGTTGTAGATGATTTGCCAGAAGCATTTGTTTTACCAGTTTCTTTAACCACTACTTGTGATGATGAAATTGAACCATCGATGCAAGATGGTATTTATCCATTTGACACTAGTTTATTTCAATCAACAATTTTGGGCAGTCAAACTGGTATGACAGTAAATTATTATGATGCTTTGGGAAATTTATTAAGTAGTCCTTTACCAAATCCTTTTAATTCTTCTAATCAAAATCTATTGGTAGAAGTTATTAATCCGTTAAATACTAATTGTATAGCTTCACTTTCAATACCATTAATAATTAATTCAATACCATTAATTGTATTAACAGGAAATGAATTGGTATGCAGTGATAATCCAACATTTACTAAAATCATTACTGCAGGATTGGTTGATGAAACCACTATTAGTGATTATACTTATACCTGGTTTTTAGATGGTGTTGCAATTGTTGGAGCAACCAATTATTATTTAACTGTAAATACAGAAGGCACTTATAATGCTGTTGTTTCCAATAGCTCTAATTGTACTGCAACAAGAATCATTGTGGTAACTGCTTCTAATATTGCCACAATTAATACTATTGAAGTTACAGATTTATCAACTTCCAATTCTATACTTATCGCTGTTTCTGGTAGTGGAGATTATAGTTATAGTATTGACGGAATTACTTACCAAGATTTAAATAGTTTTACTAATATATTACCAGGTATTTACACGGTTTATGTTAAAGACAATAACGAATGTGGTATTGCAAGTCAAGAAATAAGTGTTTTGGGTGTTCCTAAATACTTTACTCCAAATGGTGATGGCTATTCGGATTATTGGAATATTAAAGGTGTAAATGAACGTTTTAATTCAGATTCTGTAATTTATATATATGACCAATTTGGAAAATTATTAAAACAAATTAGTCCTTTAGGTTTAGGTTGGGATGGAACGTATAATGGTACAATAATGCCATCTCAAGATTATTGGTATTCAATTGCTTTAGAAGATGGCAGAATTATAAAAGGTCATTTTTCATTGAAGCGATAGTATTATTTTTTACCACATAGCCATATAATTTTATTTGTTTATTCAGTTGCTTCGATTTTGAGAGGTAACATATTTTTTTGGAACACAGATTTAATAAATTTAAATAGTTTATAAATAAAATACTTAAAAATTATTCTACTTCACCACCTTCACCGATTGTCTACCAGTATTTGTGTGCAAGTTCAAAATATAAATTCCATTTGGATAAGGAAAATCAAAAATGTATTTCTTTGTAGAAGCACTTTCGATTTCATCCAATTTTAATTGTTTAATCAATTGACCTGTTGAGGAATACAAACCTAAAACTAAATGATCAGTACCAAGAAAATCAATTTCAAGATTCAATTTATCTACAATTGGATTTGGGGAAACTCTTACTTTTAATGGTGTTCTGTCTTGCTCTTGAAAATTTGTAGTATTAAGATTTGGAGACATTTTATAAATTGTTGTTCCGCATGCATAAGCCAAATTATCATTAATAAACTGAATTCGATTTAAATTACTACCAACATTAGTATTTGTCCAAGTGCTACCGCTATCATTAGTTTCATAAAAACCAGTAATATGACCACCCATCCAACCATGATTTTCATCAGTAAAACCAATTGCTTGAACATCAACGTCTGGAAAATTTTTACTTGTCCAATTTAGTCCAGCATTCGTTGATTTTATCATTCTACCAGAATTTGGAGCAACCGATTCTACAGAACCAAAAATAATATTAGAATTACTAGATAGTATTTGCAATTTCCATACATATTCACCAGGAATTGTTCCGTTATAAATTGTTGTCCAAGTTGATCCTCCATCAATGGTTTTCAAAATAACTGCACCATTAGCATTATTTCCGCAAGTAAAACCTGTATTTACATCGGTAAATAAAACTTCAACAAGCGTTTCAGCAAAAGCACTCATATTAATAAACTGCCAAGTTGCACCACTGTCAATTGATTTAATAACATAAGCAGGCGAAAAATAAGCTCCACAACCATAAACTGTTGATGTTCCTACACAATCTAAACCGCAAATTGCATCAGGATATGGAGAAATATTAGTAACTAATGTCCAAGTTGTTCCGCCATCAATTGTTTTATAAAATTTATTATTTAAAGTTCCTAAAAAACCAATATTGCTATTTAAAAACTCAATATTTCTAAAATAATGAGAACTGCCAAGCATGGCATTATTGGTTTGCAATATCCAATTTACTCCTCCATCTGTAGTTTTATAAACGGCAGCATTTCCGCCTTTGGCAGCCCAACCCAAATTTTCATCTAGAAAAAAAACATCATCAAATCGTTGTCCACCAGTACTTGCAGGAATTGATGTTAATGGTGTCCAAGTATATTGAGCAAACAAAAAATTTGTAATCAATAAGAATAATAGGTTTAGCTTTTTCATAGTAACTGATTTATAATATATAGAAATTTAATTAGACTTCAGAGTATAAAGGTAAAAAAAATGATTTTCAAAAAATCGATATTTCAATATTTTATTCTTTTTGTTTCAAATAATAGTTTACTCAATAATTTAAATGCTTTACTTTTAACTTTAAATTTGTTAAAAATATAAAACAAACTATT
Organism: Flavobacterium sp.; assembly: GCA_043747155.1. Classification (GTDB taxonomy): domain Bacteria; phylum Bacteroidota; class Bacteroidia; order Flavobacteriales; family Flavobacteriaceae; genus Flavobacterium. Next base: position 6,269 of record JAYTPS010000352.1, read on the forward strand.
ATATGTAACAAGTTTGTATTATTTTAGTCCAATAAAAATTAAACTAAACCTTAATAATTTATTCTTATGAAATTAAATTTATTGATACTCTTATTGATTTCTTATTTAGGATTTTCTCAAGAAAATGTATCTTATCAAAAACCACCAAAATCAATTTTAGATTTGGCTGATTATGATCGTGCACCATCGGTTTCTATGGATACCAATAAAGAATATATGTTATTGTCTTATAGAAATACTTATAAAACATTGGACGATTTGAATCAAGAAGAAATGCGTTTGGGTGGATTACGAATTAATCCAGTTACAAATATTTCTAGTTCAGTTACCTACATAAATAATTTAAAAATTAGAAAAATTTCTGGAAAAGATGAAATTCAAGTTTCTGATTTGCCACAAAATGCAAAAATCACTAATATTGCTTGGTCTCCAAACGAAAAGAAAATAGCTTTTACTAACACAACTGTTACAGGAGTTGAACTTTGGATAATTGATGTTGCAACTGCAAAAGCTAGTAAACTTACAGATGCAAAACTAAATGCCAATCTAGGAAATCCGTTTAATTGGTTTAATAATAGTGAGAATATATTAGTGAAAATGTTGCCTAAAAGCAGAAACCAATTATTAGATACCAAAAAAGATTTACCAACTTGACCAATTATTTCTAATGCTGCCGGAAAAAAATCTCAAAACAGAACCTATCAAGATTTATTAAAAAATAAAACAGACGAAACTAATTTTGAAAATTTAGTAACCTCAGAATTATATAAAATTTCACTTGTCGGAAATGCTACCTTATATAAAGAAGCCGATTTATATTCTGGACAAGGATTTTCGCCAGATGGAACGCTATTGATGATTACAACTATTCAAAAACCATTTTCTTACATAGTTCCTTTAGATAGATTTCCTTCAAAAACCGTTGTTTATGATATGAATGGAAAGGAAATTAAAACTGTAAATGAAGTTCCGTTAAACGAAATAATCCCGAAAGGTTTTATGGCTGTAAGAAAAGGAAAACGAAATATGAGTTGGCGATTAGACAAACCAGCAACATTATATTTTGTTGAAGCATTAGACGAAGGAAATCCTGCAAATACTGTAGCTTTTAGAGATGAAGTTTTTTTATGGAATGCACCATTTACTGATAATCCAAAAACTTTAACCAAAATAGTTCAACGTTTTAGCGGAATAATTTGGGGAAATGAAACTACAGCAATTTTATCAGAACAATGGTATGATACTAGGAATGAAAAAACATTTTTGATAAATCCGTCCAATCCATTACAAGCTCAAAAAGTATTATTTGACATAAACTCACAAGATATTTATTCTAATCCAGGAAGTTTTGAAACTAAGAAAAATGAATTTAATAGATATGTTTTAGCATTAGAAAATAATAATGCTTTTTTAATTGGTGATGGTTTTACAAAAGAAGGTCAATTTCCTTTTATTGCAGAATATAACTTGAAAACACTTCAAGCAAAACGACTTTACACCTCAACTTATAAAGATAAAAAACAAGATATTTTATCAATTGAAGATTTTAAAAAAGGAGAAGTTTTGGTAATGATGCAATCTAAAAACGAATACCCAAA